>DATNRH010001083.1:0-2500 GCA_036703605.1 Candidatus Obscuribacterales bacterium
TAACGAGAGAACATAATTTCTCCTGTCGCTACCGGATAAATCACCCCAGGTCGAGCGCGATCGCCATCATGCATCACCTCCCACGGCAGAGCCAGCACATCCGTTCCCTTAAGGCCTAACCGTAAACGCAAATAGGTATTACGGTGATTGGCAATCCCCTGAGCAATCACCCAACTATCTCGAAGACTGCCTGTAAATAAAGCTTGGTAGAGTTGATGCCCAAGATGCAGCAAGCCCGACGACGAGGAATGGGCCACCCCGGTCTCTTGAAGATCCTGTGACTCTGACGCATCACTGGATAACAAACCCAACAAAGGACTCACCATACAGCGCTGAGCCTGCCGCATCCATACATCGATAGGCCACGTTACCTGCTCCTCCGCCAAGGGCACGCCCGGGGATACCTTTTCTGTGCGAACAAGGTACTGATGCGCTCCGATGGGAGTCAGGGAAATCTGAAATTCTTGAATGTCTTGAACCACGGCTACGCTGTCCCTCAAGATGAGCAACCCAGAGCACTGCCACAGAGCTCCATGCTACAGTCAACACCTTAATCGTAAACGGTCACCGAAAGTGATTCCAAGATTAACAAAACACCCCCTCTACCACATGGGTAGAGGGGGTGTTTTTAATAATAGCCCTGGCACCGAGCTATTTTTCCAGGGGGCTACCCCCCAAGTATCTTCGCCGCTGCAGCGTTTCACAACCGAGTTCGGGATGGGTCGGAGTGGTTCCACCGCGCCATAGGCACCAGGAATAGATTGTTCTATAAGGAACGGAATGTCCCCTTAACGTTTACATAGTGAGTTTCTGCTGTAGATGTTCCAATCATCTTTCGTCTAGCCTTTGAGGTCAAGCCCTCGGTCTATTAGTACTCCTCAGCTTCACATGTTGCCACGCTTCCACTTAGAGCCTATCAACGGGTGTTCTTCCCGTGACCTTACTGGGTTAACCCCATGAGAGCACTCATCTTGAGGTGGGCTTCCCACTTAGATGCTTTCAGCGGTTATCCGCTCCGCACTTGGCTACCCTGCGTTTACCGTTGGCACGATAACAGGTACACCAGAGGTGCGTTCTTCCCGGTCCTCTCGTACTAGGGAAGACTCCTCTCAATGCTCTTACGCCTGCACCGGATATGGACCGAACTGTCTCACGACGTTCTGAACCCAGCTCACGTACCGCTTTAATGGGCGAACAGCCCAACCCTTGGGACGTACTACCGCCCCAGGTTGCGATGAGCCGACATCGAGGTGCCAAACCTCCCCGTCGATGTGAACTCTTGGGGGAGATCAGCCTGTTATCCCTAGAGTAACTTTTATCCGTTGAGCGACGGCCCTTCCACTCAGTGCCGTCGGATCACTAAAACCGACTTTCGTCCCTGCTCGACTTGTTGGTCTCACAGTCAAGCTCCCTTCTGCCTTTACACTCTGCGGCTGATTTCCAACCAGCCTGAGGGAACCTTTGCGCGCCTCCGTTACCATTTAGGAGGCGACCGCCCCAGTCAAACTGCCCACCTGACACTGTCCCTTTGGTTAGAATTCTAGCCCTGCTAGAGTGGTATCTCACTGACGGCTCCTCATCCCCCACAAGGAATGTCTCTTAGCCTCCCACCTATCCTGCGCAAGCAGAGCCCGAACCCAATGCCAGGCTACAGTAAAGCTTCATAGGGTCTTTCTGTCCAGGTGCAGGTAGTCCGTATCTTCACAGACAATCCTATTTCGCCGAGCCTCTCTCCGAGACAGCTCCCAGATCGTTACGCCTTTCGTGCGGGTCGGAACTTACCCGACAAGGAATTTCGCTACCTTAGGACCGTTATAGTTACGGCCGCCGTTCACCGGGGCTTCGGTCGCTAGCTTCATCCGAAGACTGACCAACTTCCTTAACCTTCCGGCACTGGGCAGGCGTCAGCCCCTATACATCCTCTTTCGAGTTCGCAGAGACCTGTGTTTTTGGTAAACAGTCGCCTGGGACTCTTCACTGCGACCCACGTCTTAGGTGGGCACCCCTTCTCCCGAAGTTACGGGGCCATTTTGCCGAGTTCCTTAGAGAGAGTTATCTCGCGCCCCTTAGTATCCTCAACTCACCTACCTGTGTCGGTTTAGGGTACGGGTACACATCGTTCATCACATATAAAGCTTTTCTTGGCACTACTCTTCACCATGCAGGGGTCGTAACCCCCTCCCAATCCATTAAGGGTATGGCTATCCATCATGCGTCACTCTATATGCTCCCGATATATAGTCAGGGAATATTAACCCTATGTCCATCGACTACGCCCTTCGGCTTCGCCTTAGGTCCCGACTAACCCTCCGCGGACGAGCCTTCCGGAGGAATCCTTAGGTTTTTGGGGCATGTGATTCTCACACATGTTTTCGCTACTCAAGCCGACATTCTCACTTCTGCCTCGTCCACATCTGCTTACGCTAATGCTTCTCACTACTGCAGAACGCTCCCCTACCACTTGTATTACAAGTCCACAGCTTCGGTAGGATGCTTAGCC
>DATNRH010001083.1:7500-82417 GCA_036703605.1 Candidatus Obscuribacterales bacterium
CAAAATAGGCTCCGCCATTATCAGACACCTGTTCCGCCATGGGCCCAGTATCTGAGGCTGCGGTAATTAACTTCAGCCCATCCCGCAGCCACTGGATGCAGGCTCCAGCCGTGAACATACTACCCTCTAAGGCATAGCCCACCTCAGTTTGATCGCCATGGGATTGCGTCCAGGCAATAGTAGACAGCAGATGGTTTTTGGAGCGGGCGATCGCATTGCCCGTATGGGACACCAAAAAGCAGCCCGTGCCATAGGTGCATTTCAACAATCCAGGGCGATCGCACCCGTGGGCATAGAGCGCCGCCTGTTGATCACCAAAAACCGCCGTGATGGGAATTTCAGCACCCAGAATATCCGGTGCAAGCGTCCCAAAGTGGCCAATACTGGGCTGAATACTAGGCAGAATCTCCCGTGGGATGCCAAACAGGGCCAGCATTTTTTCATCCCACTGCCGATTCACCAAGTTAAGCAGCATGGTGCGACTAGCGCTGCTATCGTCCGTCGCATGTACCTGCCCACCAGTTAGGTTCCAAAGCACCCAGCTATCGATAGTGCCCGCCAGGATATTGTTGGGCTCCATGGGTGGATCATCTTTCTCTAGATGTTTTAACAACCACTGCAGCTTACTGGCAGAAAAGTAGGCATCCAGCACCAAGCCAGTGCGATCGTAAATCTCATCGACATAGCCTTGCTCTGCCAATTGGCGACACATGGCGGAGGTGCGACGATCTTGCCAGACGATCGCATTATGCAGAGGACGACCGGTGGTTTTATTCCACAGTAAACAAGTTTCCCGCTGAACAGTCAGCCCGATAGAGGCAATTTGCTGCGGTTGGATGCCGGCTTTTTTGATCGCCGCCTGCATCGCCCAGCAGGTATCATCCCAAATCTCACGGGGGTCGTGCTCAACCCAACCCGGCTGGGGGTAGTACTGAGTGAGCTCTTTGTAGGCCTGGGCGGCGATGGTACCACGGCGATCGAACAAGATCGCTCGATTCCCTGTGGTACCTAGATCCAGCGCCATTACATAGGTCGGAGAAGTCATCATCCCTCACCTTATAGTCTGAACAATAGTGGGGCGATCGCCTCGGCATTGAGTGCCATATGGACTGAGCCAAACTCTTGGTTCTAGACCGTAGGGGACAGCCCTTAGAACAAATGCCAATGTGGGGATGGACATCCTCCTTAGGGCGATCGCTGAAGCATAAACGTTGGCCAATGGTCACGACAACTCGTCACAACTGATCACAACGATCAAGGGCAACGCTGGGGGCGATCGCTGAACCTGTACCCATACACAGACATAGCTGAAGATGCCCAACGCACACCAGATTAAAGTCACTAGATTGGCTTTATACCGGATGCCACATCACCCCAATAAACCAGTTTGGCAAACCTTGGATCATGAAAAACCTCTCTAACGGCATAGATTTTGATGAAATCATGATGAAAATCAATCCAACCTGAGGTCTTGCCCAGGACGTGATGTCAGTGATTTTGCCATGGTCATGTCCAATCACTCATGCATCGGCAAGAAAATATCAAACCCTGTACCCACACCCACCTGGGAGCGTAGGTGTAAGCATCCTCCATGTTTCTCGAAAACAATCTGTCGGCAAATAGCTAGGCCTAGACCTGTTCCATGTTCAACGGATTTTGTTGTGAAAAACTCTTCAAAAATGCGCTTTTGAAGATTATCCGGGATACCACAACCGTTATCATCAATCGAAATACAAACCCAGCGGTCAACGTCGGTATCGCTGGTGTGAAGCAATTCATCCCGTGTAAGTTGTCGAGTTGTAATCGTAATTTGTGGTTGCCAATCTACAGCAGCTAACGAGCGATCGCGTTTCACTGTTGAGAGCTGCTGTTGCCGTTCTGCGATCGCATCTGCCGCATTACTAATCAGGTTCATAAAGACCTGGTTCAGCTGACCTGGATAAACCGAAACCATGGGTAACTCACCATACTGTCGCACCACAGTCACCACATTGCGGAGGCGCGTACTTAAAATAACCAGCGTGTTTTCCAAGCATTCGTGAATGTCTGTTGCTTGATATTCATCTTTATGTTGATAGGAAAACGTTCGCAAACTTTCAGCTATTTTTCGGAGGCGATCGGCCCCTACTTGCATACTAGAAATAATTTCAGAAAAGTCTTTTTTTAAGAAATCAAATTCAATCTCTTGCTTCATTGCATCAGATTGAGCAGAGTTCTGATGATCATCTGCATCATAAACATCAATTAACGCCAGCAAGTCCTGACCATAGTTTCCAAGATAATTGATATTTCCAGCAATGAAATTAACCGGGTTTAAAATCTCATGGGACACATTCGCAATCAAACGCCCTAAGCTCGCCAATTTTTCATGTTGAAACATCTGCGCTTGAGTTTGTTCATGAATCACCTGCTTGGCTAACTCATGAATGCGGGAGTGGGCCAACAATAATTGATGAATATCTAATAGCCGGTAGTCATCACCGCTCTGCACCACAATCGGTTCATATAAATCTTCAGGCGATCGCTGTAGAGACTGCTGAACTGCATCGACAATTAGCGTCTGGCTAGGCAAGACTAAGAATTCATGGGCAATGAACCGATATAGCGTCTGAAGCGATCGCTGCAAAAATAGCTCTAGGGCATAGGGACGACTCATCCGCTCCAAAAACCGACGACGAGAAATCATCCCTGCAAACTGGTTGTGCTCAAGCAGCACAACGCCTGGGATCATGGGATCAGCATCGAATTGGCGAGCAATATCCTGGGCTGTGCTTTGAGAGTGAGCTTGGCAATGATGTAGCGACAATTCACCAAGTACTGAGTTAAGTTTGAGCGATGGTGATGCAGTCACACTAGCAGGAGATTGGACAGGAGGCATGAACTCACGAACCATCTGACTCAGAGACATTGAATCTCACAATAGTATCGAACATAGCTAGTCGTAGCGATCGCCGTAGGATGCACCTCTATCATCCTATTCTTTGCCATCATGCCACTAATACCGCTTCTACACGTTAACAGAAGATTAAAAACCTGTTAAACAAGCAGGTTTGATATTCTCAAGGTTGATCTTAAGGTGTAGATCAAACGGGTTGACTGACCCATCTTTTCTGTAGGCTGGGTTGAGCAATGTAAAACCCAGCATCAGCTTAGATTCCAATGGGTTACGCTGACGCTAACCCATCCTACGATGGAATCAAGATTGCAGGAGTTTTGTCAGTCAATCACGAACGATTGGGTTACATAACTTAGACCCTTCTTCCAGCGTTTATGACAGCGCAGCAGTCCCATGGTCTACTTCTCGCCCATGGGACAATCGTGGGACTATTCAGGCTTGCATTCACTCATTTGACTCATCATAATTATCTGATTCCTGGGGCGTTATCTTTATGCGTGCACTTCTAATCGGCAATTCGAAAAACAAGCTCGACAATATTGCAGCCGCTCAACTGTATCCTTTCTTTTTATACCGTCGGCAGCTTCGTCGGAGGATATGCCTAGAGTTCAAGCATATTCAGGCTTATACCTTCAGCGATATTTGTGATGCCTCTACGAAGAAAAACGTTGATGTGATCATCATTCGTCCTGACTGGCGAGAAGATAGCGAAACGGCTGAACGTAGCCTGGAGTATATTCGCAAACACAACCCTTATAAAAAGATCATTTTCCTCGATCCCTTCGACCAAACCAGCAGTCGATACTTCAGTGTTTTGCCCTACGTCAATCAGTTCCTCAAATACCAGCGGCTTAAAGACGTTCAACTCTATACTCGTCCCTTTGTGGGCGGTAGCTTCCTCACCGACTATCTAGCCCATGAACTGAACTACGATCTCAACAACTGGCATGTCGGCTCTCAGGCTCCAGAGGGGTATGAATCAAGAATTGGCACCTACTGGAACTTTGCCACATCCCAAGGATTCTACAAAACCTTCCGCAAACCAGCGCGTCGAACCGGAGAAAAAGACATTGATGTGTTCTGCCGCCTGTCGTTTGGGCCGCCCGAACAGGTGGAATGGTACGGTCAATATCGACTAGCCGCCGTTCAAGCGCTCGTTCCCCTAGAGGCTCAGTACAAACTTGCCGTCGATCGCAGCCCCGAGGGAGCACGCAGCGTGTCTAGCAAACAGTATCTAGATGAGATTAAACGCAGTCGCATCGTGTTCAGCCCCTTTGGATGGGGAGAAATTACCTGGAGGGATTATGAAGCAGCCTGCCATGGATGCTTGCTCATCAAACCTTCCGTCGATCATATCGACACCCGGCCCAATATCTTCTATCCAGGCAAAACCTACGTGCCTGTCCGATGGGACTTTCAGGATCTAGAAGAAAAGTGTCGCTACTACTTAGAGAACCCAGACGAAGCCAATCAAATTATTCAAAATGCTCGCCAGGCTTATATGCAGTATTTTGAGAATCAAGAGTTCATCAATACGATGGAACGAGATATTCTGTCTCAAGCCCCGACACCCATCTCAGTTCTCTAGTCAACCATAACAACAATCCCTCGCCCGATTGGACGAGGGAGAAACCCTTTAGACACCTCATTCTCCTTTACTCTAGAAGATTGATAGCCATTCCCTCTCGGGCCAACTGAGCATGGGGGAAGGTTGCCTGAACCTCCAGTTCCATGTGGTCTAAGAAGTCATCTTCATGGTGTGGATCGTGGTGGAATAAGATGACTCGCTTGGCGTGAGATTCGATCGCCACTTCTACCGCCTCTTTCCAGGTTTGGGTTTGACGGGTGACCGCTTTTACCGCTGGATCATAGTAAGCGCGATCGGCATAGTCTACATCGTAAATGAGTAGATCTGCTTCACTGGCTAAGTACAGTACATTTTGGTCAACGTTGCGGCCGTTATGCTCTGTATCGGTGGCATAGACAAGCGATCGCCCTTCCCACGTGACCCGATACCCAAGAGAACTGTTCGTACCATTCAACGAAACAGTTTCAACAGTCACATCATCGAGCGTGATGATGGAGCCTGGCGAGATGTTGTGAAACTGCATGTCAGCCTGCATCACCTGAAGAGGCACCGGGAAATGAGGGCGCAACATCTGATCACAGAGTCGCTGCTTAATCGAGGCTCCGTTTAAGCCCACAGAGCCGTAGATGTGGAAGCAGTTGCCTTGATGAAAGGCAGGCATAAAAAATGGGAATCCCTGGATCCGATCCCAGTGAGTATGGGTGAAAAAGATGTGCGCATCAACAGGCATCTGCTTTAGCAGGTGATTGCCCAATACATGTAACCCCGTACCGCCATCAAAAATTAGGCGCTTTCCTGCTACTTGCAGTTCTACACAGGCTGTATTACCGCCGTAGCGGGCGGTCTCTAGGCTGGGCGTGGGGATACAACCCCGAACGCCCCAAAAATACACCATGAACGCTTCAGTGCTCATCGGCTTGGGTGGGGCAATACCATGAATTGAAACAGGTTGAGCATGAGTAGTTGGGGTATCAATGCCTGACATTGTTCGAGCAAATTAACCATAGTTGGATGTCGTCGTACCAACCGAGTTCATGATCATGAACTCTTCTCTGAGATCTGAATAAACCATCGCTTCTTAAGTATGCCCAAAACTGAGGAATGCATATCGATTTACAATAGCTACCCAGTTCTAGATACAGTCTGCAATGGGTTCCCGAAGAACAGCAACGATCTAGGTTCTAGTATCTAAACCAAGGGATGGCTCTCTCGGCAAGATGATAGGTCGTGCAAAAAAACAGCAAGCAACTCTACCCCTGAAACTTTAGATGCTGATGATGTGATCATCTTAATCGATGCTACTCTTCATCGCTATGGTCTGCCATCGGGTGATGCCCTCAGATGTTGCACCCCATACCACCTAGCCTAAGGCTCAGTGAAGACAAACCTCTCACGTATCTGCGCCACGTAGAGCACAACGCTACTGTCTTTTATCAGCCATGCTACTGTCAGCCGTGCTGCTGTCAGCCGTTATCTCAAACGATACACACATCAACGAACGACCAAGAATCCCTACAGAAACGCTTACACGTTAAGCCATCGGGCAGCTTCATTAAGAATGTCTTTCATGTATATACCAGCCCTAAACCTCTTATCGGGATACTCTTCTGACGTGAATGAGGAGAAAAAAGTAGCAAGCCCGGCTAATGAGGTTAAAACCCCGGCATCATCCCTAAACCGGTGTTATTTATCATCAGCGATAGGCGTTGCTCACCCCACCACTTCTCTTCATGGGGGTTGTTTCTATGGGTGAGGTGTGACAACGCCCGCTTGGCAGATAGGACGACGTTAGTTAGATTTGTAGCGAGCAATGCAGGCATTCACAAGGGCAGCTACTTGATCAACATCTTTCCAACCGAGAATTTCCGTAACCTTCTTCTCAAGGTTTTTGTAGGTCTTAAAGAACTCAGCAATTTCGTCCAAGCGATGGCTAGCGACGTCGCTCAAGGATTTCACTTGGGTGTAGCGCGGATCTTTGTCAGGCACACAAAGAATCTTTTCATCGCGATCGCCCCCGTCGATCATCTCCAACATACCAATGGGACGTGCCGCAATCACACAACCGGGAAAGGTGGGTTGATCCATCAAGACCATGCCATCGAGAGGATCGCCATCTTCCGCTAGGGTATTGGGCACAAATCCATAGTCGTAGGGGTATTGCACCGATGCATATAGAACGCGATCGAGGGCAAACGCCTCTAGATCCTTGTCATACTCGTACTTGTTTTTGCTGCCAGCCGGAATCTCAATCAAAACGTTGATTAGACCCGGTTTAGGTTGGGCAGGAATGCGTGATAAGTCCACAAAAAATCTCCAGGCTAGTACAACTCAGTGAACAAACTGGGTGCGGCTGGGAGATCGGCAAGCCAGGTAACTAGGCAAGGTTTTAGACTCACCATTGACCGCTCCATTTTTGACTCTATAGAGCACCATGACCGATCGCACCAACACCATCTCCCGAATAGCATTTTAGTGGAAGACGGACTCGCCTCGACGGGTCTGGTTAGAACTGAAGAGGGTGAACCAGAGATGACTTGGGTCTTTTAGGGCAACACACTTAGGACTAATCACCGGATCCAACGTTTGAACGCAGAACCGGATAAGGGGCTGGCGGCCATGGCTCTAGGGGTTGAGAGGAGACGTAGGCGATCGCCAACAGTGGAATCACTAGCGTCAGTAGCGCAATGATGGTTCCCATAACCTGTCCAGGCCAAGTAGCAGTGGATTTCGGAGGAATATCAGATTGACTACTAGATTCCATGGGAATGCAAGACGTGAGTTCGGTAAAGCGGACTGTTCAACGTATACGCTAGCCTGCAACAGCCACGCCTCATAATCGATTCATCTTCAATACTAGCGAAGTTTTTTCTGCTCCCGCGAGGAGAGGCGATCGCTTTCTCAACGCCAGGGGCGATCGCACCAGCCATACTTATTTTAGACCTGCCTACCATTAGGTTCAGGTTTTGCTGTTTTTCCAATTAACCTCACTACATTTTCAGGATGCCCTTACGTACGAACATGCATTCCCATCTCTCATATTCTGTCATATAACTATCAGCCACCTGCTACAAAGACTACGGTTTCTACGAAACGCTGCCCCCTAGGCGCGGCGATTAGGATACTGGTGCAAGATAGCCAGAAACCGCTCCCGATCAAAACTGCGTGGATCGATACGGCTTTCGGTGCGATCGACGGCCTCATGGGTGGTAATGCGATCGTCGGGAATGTCGGTTCTAGCCAGCAGCCAAGCTAAAGACTGGTACTGCTCCTCGGTATAGCCGCGATGGGTCGGCCCAGATTCCCAGGAGCCTGGTGGAGACTCTAGGGAAATGTGATAAGCAAAGTTATTCACCGAGGGGGGAAAATCGGGATTGGTGCGCACACCCTCCACTTGCCCATTGGCATTGACGAAAACTGAGTTGCCTGCACCAAAGGCTCGCATTTCAATGGGAACGATATACACGACCGTGCCGTCTCGTTCGATGATGACGTGGTAGCTCACCTGATCCCAATCATCAGGATGATGGGTTTGGAATAGATAAATGGCGCTTTGGGCTGTCCCGACCGTTTCATGGAGCACCACCACAAGAGAATTGGTGAGCAAATGACCATCGACATCTTGCAGAACCCGCCTATCGTAGTTGCTGGGATCGGCCATGGCAGTACGCTGGGGAGGATCATAGCCAATGGATGGATTGGGTACCGCAGGCAAGAGAGTAGGATTTTTAAAGGGGTTGGGAATTGCTTCAACCGTTGGCAATTCTGCTTCAACAGGCTCACTTCTGAGGTTGAACAACACTCGGGCTCGGGCAAATGCACCTTGGCTCACACCGATCATAAACAGGGCAGAGACGAGCGTTAGAATAAACAGCCGCCCTAGGAGCGATCGCATGATCCACCGAAATTTATCTATCATTCCACACACTCACAGGGCAAATGGGTTGTCGGATTAAGCGCGATTGCATGGTCAGACTTTCAGGAAAAGGAACGCAAGGATTCATCCTGTCCTAGAAGGCTAGTTTTAGTATACAAAGAGACGCATGGAACACTATCATCATGCCGTCTAAGCCCTAGACTAGCCTTGGACAAAAACCCAACTCCTTAAAAAAAGACTAGAGAACTTTTTAAGTGATCACGAAAGAGGCCCGCGTCCCGTTAGAATTGTAGTCTGGACAGATATCGAGTTTGAACCCTTAGATACATTTCCTTCCATCAGATGGCAGAAACCCTTCTATTTAACGCTCTCCGTCAAGCAACCGATGAAGAAATGGCCCGCGACCCTAGCGTCTTTGTGCTAGGGGAAGATGTGGGACATTATGGCGGTTCCTACAAAGTCACGAAGGATTTGTACAAAAAATATGGCGATCTGCGGGTGCTCGATACGCCGATCGCAGAGAATAGTTTTACAGGAATGGCGATCGGAGCCGCAATGACAGGGTTACGCCCGATCATTGAAGGCATGAACATGGGATTTCTGTTGTTGGCGTTTAACCAAATTGCTAACAATGCCGGCATGTTGCGCTATACCTCCGGTGGCAACTTCAAAATTCCTATTGTGATTCGTGGACCCGGCGGGGTAGGTCGGCAGCTTGGGGCAGAGCACTCCCAGCGGCTAGAAGCCTACTTCCAAGGTGTACCTGGCTTGAAGATGGTGGCTTGCTCTACGCCTTATAACGCTAAGGGGTTACTCAAGGCCGCCATCCGTGATGACAATCCGGTGATTTTCTTTGAGCATGTGCTGCTCTATAACCTCAAAGAAGATTTGCCAGATGACGAATACGTTTTGCCCCTAGACAAGGCAGAACTGGTGCGCAAGGGCAAGGATGTCACCATCCTCACCTACTCACGAATGCGCCACCACGTCATGCATGCGGTTAAAACCTTGGAGAAAGAGGGGTACGATCCTGAGGTGATCGACCTAATTTCCCTGAAGCCCTTGGATTTTGAGACCATTGGAGCATCTATTGCCAAAACCCATCGGGTGATCATCGTTGAAGAATGTATGCGCTCGGGCGGCATCGGCGCAGAGCTCACCGCATCGATTAACGATCGCTTCTTTGATGAACTGGATGGCCCTGTTTTGCGCTTGGCATCGCAAGACATCCCCACGCCTTACAACGGTACCCTGGAAGCACTAACCATTGTGCAACCGGCTCAAATTATTGAAGCGGTGCAAAAAGTGGTAGCGGCAAGGGTGTAGTTCAGCTTCAATCCTGTTAACAATCATGCAGCAACGCGGGGAGGACATCCTTCCCGCGTTTTGATGTTGCCTTAGTCCGAGTTTCTACAAAAGGGGCTAGGGAGCGATCGCATCCTCCCCGGAGGGAGACGGATTAGGTTCTGGCTCAGGACGGGCAATCACCGAACTCTCCAAGCTGCCAATGCCTTCCACTTCCACCCGAATGACATCCCCCACCTGCAGCGGCCCTACGCCCTCCGGCGTCCCGGTGAGCACCACATCACCAGGCAGGAGCGTCATCACCCGACTGATATAGGACACCAACTGCTCCGGTGACACTACCATCGTGTCAATCGAGGCGCACTGCACCGGATCCTTGTTCTGGTTGAGAAACGTCTGCAGCATGGCTCCAGCACTCAGTTCTCGAACAATCCACGGCCCGAGGGGACAAAAGGTATCGAACCCCTTAGCTCGCACCCATTGATTATCGCGCTGTTGCAAATCGCGGGCAGTGACATCAATGGCGATGGTGTAGCCCCAGATCTTTGACCGAGCTTGCTCGGGCGTGCAGTTAAAACAGCGATCGCCAATCACCAGCGCTAACTCGCCTTCATAGTCAATCCGTTGAGACTGAGGTGGGTATTCAATGGCATGTCCGGTAGCAATCACCGCCGTCGGTGGCTTCATAAAAATCAGCGGTTCCTCCGGCACAGGCGTTCCCATTTCTGCAGCATGTTTGGCGTAGTTTTTGCCAATGGCCACAATTTTAGACGGCGCACAGGGAGCCAGAATATCAAACTCATCTGGATTGAGAAATTGCTCGGTTAATTGCCCCCCTAACCAAGGCGGGGCATCCAGGATCTGCACTTGGCGATCGAGGTGCAGTAACCCATAATAAAGCTGCCCAGGCGGGGTTTTAACTCGAACGTAGCGCTGCGCCATAGTGGGTTGACCTAAACGTAGTGTATGATTATATATCCTTGCCTTTGCTGAGCCATGTCATACGACTCAGAAAATCCGTTCGTCAGAGGGCAGACCAAAGACGATTGAGGAGCGATCGCTCCATGTCTACTGAGTCAAAAAAGGACTAGGGCAATTTTACAGCAGAGGCCACTTGTCCATAAGGAGTTGTTTGTTATGAAACGTGCGTACGAAACCATGTACATCCTACGCCCAGATTTGGGTGAAGAGATGGCCGACCAAGTGATCACTAAGTATCAAGGCATTCTCAAAGATAACGGCGTTGAGTCTATTGATACCCAACACCGAGGCAAACGTCGCCTAGCCTACGAAATTCAGAACCACAAAGAAGGGATCTACATCCAAATGAACTATGAAGCAGAGCCGACGGCGGTTGCTGCCATGGAACGGGACATGCGCTTTAGTGAAGACATCATTCGGTTTTTGACTATGCGTCAAGATGAACTGCAGTCTGACCCCTCTACACCCGTCAGCCTCTAGCCCCCAGCGATCATAGGGCTCTCATCATGCCCTCGGGACTCAGCCCCACTGGAGTCTAGCGACCATCCATCCAGCAGGGGCGATCGCTCAACCTTAAGATCACTAAACGGCCACCCCATGGGGTGGCCGTTTGGCGTTAGAGAGCTGCAACTAGCCTAAAGCTTCAGCACCGCCATGAACGCTTCTTGCGGTACATCCACCGTACCGATCGCTTTCAAGCGCTTCTTACCCTTGGCCTGCTTCTGCAATAGTTTCTTCTTGCGGCTAATATCCCCACCGTAGCACTTGGCTAAGACATCTTTGCGCAGGGCTGGAATGCTTTCACTGGCAACAATTCGACTCCCAATCGCCGCCTGTAGGGGAATCTTAAACTGATGGCGGGGAATTAATTCCTTAAGCTTCTCCACCAGCGCCTTACCAACGTAGTAGGCCTTATCACGATGGACAATCGTCGCCAAGGGATCAACCTTATCGCCATTGATCAACACATCCAGCTTCACCAAAGGATTGACCCGATAGCCAATTAGATGATATTCCATGCTGGCATAGCCCCGCGATCGCGACTTCATCTGATCGAAAAAGTCTGTGACTACTTCCGCTAGGGGAATCTCGTAGGTGAGGGTGGTGCGCCCCTGGGCTAGGTACTTCATGTCCTTAAACTCACCCCGCCGGCTCTGCCCTAGCTCCATCAAGGTACCCACGAAGGCCTCCGGGGTAATCATTTCTACCTTGACATAGGGTTCTTCAATCAACTCGCGATACTGCGGATCGGGCAACTGACAAGGGTTATCAACCATCAACACCGCCCCATCAATCGTCGTCACCTTGTAGATCACCGAGGGAGCCGTAGTAATCAAATCCAGGTTATATTCACGCTCCAGCCGCTCTTGGACAATTTCCATATGCAGCAGCCCGAGGAACCCGCAGCGGAAGCCAAAGCCCATAGCGCTGGAGGTTTCTGGCTCATATTGCAACGCTGCATCATTTAAGCGCAGCCGTTCCAGGGCCTCCCGCAGATCTTCAAACTGATCGGCATCAGTGGGAAAGAGTCCGCAAAATACCATAGGCTTAGCTTCGGTGTAGCCCGGCAGCGGCTCCTTAGCCGAGCCCTTGGCAAGGGTGATGGTATCGCCAACCCGAGCATCTTCAACCGACTTAATGGCCGCTGCAAAGTAGCCCACTTCACCGGCATGGAGAGCATCGACTTGCACTTGGGTTGGGGACAACACACCCAGTTCATCAATTTCATACTCCTTACCCGAAACCATGAGCCGGATGCGATCGCCCTTGCGCACCTCCCCATCCATCACGCGGAAATAGACGATCACGCCGCGATAGGCATCATAGTAGCTGTCAAAAATCAGGGCCCGCAGCGGCTCCTTCATGGTGTCTTGGGGCGGCGGCACGAGGTAGACAATCGACTCTAGGATGTCGTCAATGCCAACTCCTTCCTTGGCGGAGGCCAAAATAGCATTGCTACAGTCCAAGCCAACAATCTCTTCAATTTCTGCCTTCACCCGCTCTGGATCAGCCCCAGGGAGATCAATCTTGTTGAGGACAGGAATAATTTCCAGGTTGTGCTCTAGCGCTAGGTACACATTCGCCAAGGTTTGCGCTTCCACACCCTGGGAGGCATCCACCACCAGCAATGCTCCTTCACAGGCAGCTAGCGATCGCGACACCTCGTAGGAGAAATCCACATGCCCCGGCGTGTCGATCAAATTCAGCACATACTGTTCGCCATCCCGCGCTTGATAGTGCATCCGGGCTGCCTGGAGCTTGATAGTAATGCCCCGCTCCCGTTCTAGATCCATCGAGTCGAGAAATTGCTCTTTCATGTCGCGATCGCTCACGGTGCCAGTGGATTGCAGCAAGCGATCCGCCAGGGTGGATTTACCGTGGTCGATGTGAGCAATAATCGAAAAATTACGAATGCGAGAGACGGGTGCGTCAGTCATAGAGCCTCAATTCACCATGCAAGCGGAGTACCCGATCGTTTCGTCCTTCAGCCCTAGCCGTTCAGCCTCCCATGCCACCCATCCCCCAACAGCTAGGCATCCCAACGAAACCTAGGGTCAGCGGGTCAGCCGAGGAAAACGGAGCGTTCAGGGGGGTGAACAGGTTAAGAAATCTCTAGAGAAAAGCGATCGTGCTGAAGATATTGTAATGCGTCTACCCGGCTTATCGAAGGACTCGGGCAGGAGGACAGGGATTGAGCTAGAGATTTGACCGCTCATGTACTGAGTGAAGTTTGTATAAAGTTTCCGTAAGACGGTTGCGATCGCCCTCTAGTATGGGGCAGTTTAGGAGGAATTTCCCCATAATTACGGATGCACTACCATGACAACGTCACCAGGCAATACTCGTGCCCAGGCCCCACAAATTCAACTTGGTAGCCGTCCAAGTACATTTACGGATGTTGTCAGCCGGGTCACCCCCAACGACTACTATCAGGTACGCTTTCAGCAACGCACCAGCTTCGACCTCACCCTATCCGGGCTACAGGCCAATGCCAATGTGGAGCTGCAGCGGCGAAATGGCAGTCGCATTGCCCGATCAGCTCGCCCTGGTCGCCAGGATGAACGCATTAACCTCAATCTCGATCCTGGCATCTACTACGTTCGGGTCTACCAAGGGCAGGGGAATACTCGATACCAACTACGCATGAGTGCCAATGTAGATCGAGCTGGGGACAGCCGGGGTCAAGCTCGGGCAATCATAGCAAGCGATCGCCTCCGTACCTTCCGTGACTATGTGGGGCCCTCCGACCGCAATGATTTCTATCGCTTCACTCTAGATGAGGCTCGCGAGATTGATCTCCGCCTCTCCAACCTACAGGCCAATGCCGACCTACGCCTACTCGATAGCCAGGGTCGGCTCCTAGACGCTTCCACCCAAGCAGGCACCAGGAACGAACGCATCACCACGGAGCTAGAGGCTGGCACCTACTACCTACGGGTGACGCCCAGAGGCAATGCCCAGACCCGCTACGCCCTCACTGTTCAGGCCAATCCTCTCCTGACGCAAACCTTGACCCAAGAGTGGATTAGTCAAATCGGCACCGCCGCCAACGACTACGCCTACGGCATCGTAGTGGATAGCCGGAATCGGGTCTACATCGCTGGCACCACCGGCGGCAATTTGGCAGGCACCTCCGCCGGTGGACAGGATGCCTTTATTGCTGCCTTTAACGCTGGCGGTGGGTTACTTGACATAGACCAAGTCGGCACCAACCGGACAGACATCTTTTCCGGTCTAGCCATGGATGCCAACGACAACCTCTACGCCGTCGGCACGTGGAATTTGGGCAGGCCTAGCCTTAGCCCTTTTTTCCTAGGATCCGGTGATGCAGTTCTGGCCCACTATCGCACCATCAACGGTGAGTTGATATCCCAAGCACAAGACACCCGAAATATTCGCACCCTTGACTCTGCTGCAGATGTCGCCGTTGATGCCAATGGCACCGTGCTGCTCGCTGGGGCCGCCGTTCAAGTCTCCCTATCCCTATCTCCAACTAGCGATACGTTTGTGGCTAGCTACACCAGTGGCGGCAGTCTTCAACAGCGTTCTGGAGATTTTGACACCATCAGCCAACAGGCCGCCGCTACCAGCATTGCGGTAGATGCAGCGGGCAATATCTACGTAGCGGGGATTACCAACGCTGAGTTGGACATCAACAATCCCGGCAATCCCTATGCCAACAGCGACGCCTTTATTGCTAAATACAGCGCCAACGGCACCCAGCTTTGGTTTAACACCCTAGATTCCGGCAGCACCGATACAGCACGGCGCTTGGCCGTCGATAGGGCCGGCAATGTTTACGCGGTAGGCCACACCGAGGGCAGCCTGCCAGGGCAAACCGGCGCTGGCGGCACCGATGCCTGGATTGTGAAGTATGACACCAACGGTCAACAGCAGTGGCTCAACCAGTTTGGTACCAGCAGCCTCGATGAAGCTCAAGCGATCGCCCTGGATGCAGCAGGCAATATCTATGTCACTGGCGAAACCGAAGGCTCCCTCTTTGGCACCCATCAAGGCGGTAGTGATGCTTGGATCGTTAAATACTCCAGCAGCGGTCGCGAGATCGCCAGTCTTCAACTTGGCACCGCAGCAGATGAGGAAACCTACGGCATCACGGTTAGCGCAGACAACCATGTCTATGTCGTCGGGCAAACCCAGGGCGTTTTAGGCGCTAGCAATGCTGGCAATTACGATGTTTGGGTCGGCAACTATTCTCTCGCCTAACGTCAGTTTGACATTCACGATCATCGCTACAACTAGATGAAGGCTGTGAAGTCGATCAGCCTAATCTGCTGGTGTGTGCCGAGAAAAGACATAGATGCGTTGGGTTTCAAGCTGTCCACAGAGTTCTGAGGGACGTAAGGTTTCACCGTTGGATTGATCCAGGCGGAACAGTTGCCGGTGCAGTTTCACCTGCAGATTGGTGAAGGGATCGCCACCAGGCGACACCAAAAATTCAAGCTGCTGCACGGTGCTCCAGGTTGCCAAGTTGTCTAAGATTTGCCCGATCGCGAGGACGTAGGGATGGGTGCAGTCTTGGTACCAGTCGGCGGCGGCGACGTTGGCTTGATCGAGCCCTAGATGGAAGGTGAGGGAGGATTTACCAAAGAGGGCGATCGCCATGGGGCGGGCTTCTTCTTGCAGCAGCAGATCATGGGCAGTGGTAAGATGCCGCAATTTTTCGAGGCGATCGTAGCGTTCGGTGACGGAATCGGGTTCATCTTGCCATTGAATGGCGACTGTCACCAGATAGGTTTGCAGCAGCAAGTGCCCGAGTTTTTGGGCTTTGGTGGTGAGATAGTCTACGTTGTAGGATGTCGCCTCGATCAGGAGCGGCACCCGATCTACCATCTCTAGGTCGTAGCCCTTGAGCCCGGCAATTTTGCGGGGATTATTGGTGATCAAGCGAAACTGTTTAACACCGATGTCGTTGAGAATTTGCGCGCCGATGCCATAGTTGCGCTGGTCGGCAGGAAAGCCGAGTTTTTGGTTAGCCTCCACTGTATCAAGACCCATATCCTGCAGGGCGTAGGCCTTGAGCTTGTTCACCAACCCAATGCCGCGTCCTTCTTGACGGAGATAAACCACAACGCCTTCCCCTGCCGCCTCGATCATCTTCAGGGCTGCCTGCAGTTGCATCCGACAGTCGCAGCGTAGGGAGCCGAGGGCATCGCCGGTGAGGCATTCGGAATGCACCCGTACCATAATGGGCTGCTGGGCAAAGTTCGTCGGGTCACCCTTGACCATGGCAATGTGCTCGGAGTTATCCAGTAGGTTACGGTAGGCATAGATTTTGAACTGACCAAACTGGGAGGGTAGATCGGCCACCGTCTCTCGTCGGATGAACCGTTCATGCTGTAAGCGATAGCTAATCAGGTCAGCAATGCTGATGATCTTGAGGTTGCGCTCTTTGGAATACTTCACCAGTTCTGGCAACCGGGCCATGGAACCATCAGGGTTTTGGATCTCGCAGATCACCCCTGAGGGATACAGTCCTGCGAGGCGCGCTAGGTCAACCCCAGCTTCCGTATGACCGGCCCGCTTGAGCACGCCCCCTTCCCGAGCCCGCAGGGGAAAGATATGTCCCGGACGGCGTAGGTCGCTGGGTTTGGCCTGGGGATTGATGGCAATTTGGATAGTTTTAGCCCGATCGTCCGCCGAGATGCCGGTGGTGACGCCTAGATGCAGAGCTCCGTCAATGCTGACGGTGAAGGCAGTTTGCTCGCTGCTATCTTCAAAGGAATGGCTGCTGACCATCAGGGGTAGTTCTAGCTCATCTAGGCGATCGCCCATCATGGCCAGACAAATCAGCCCCCGAGCCTCCACGGCCATGAAGTTGATCATGTCGGGAGTCGCAAACTGGGCAGCACAGATCAGATCCCCTTCATTCTCGCGATTTTCATCGTCTACAACCACAATCGAACGTCCGGCCTTCAGGTCAGATAGGGCATCGTCGATGGAGTCAAATTGAAAGGTGAGATCCATAGTGTAAGTTGGGATTTCCATTGCACCGGGCTGCGATCGCGCAGAACAAACTGGGACACCATCCTAGTGAGGATAGCTTCATGTTTCTTCAAAGTGGCGTAGATTCTTATTTTAGCCCGTTGGCTTGGTACCCAGCCGCGAACTTTCATAAAAGCCGGGCTATCTCACAGGCGATGAGAGGTCACTATAGTAGAGAAGATAGTAGAGAAGAGCTGCCCATCAAGCTTGGGAGTAACGTTTATGGCTGAGTATCAACGCATTGAATATCGCATTGGCCCTGATGGACAGATCATCGAAACGGTGATGGATGGTCTGGGAAGCGGCTGTCTTGGTGCAACCCAGGCGATGGAGCAAGCTCTGGGTGAGGTAGAGCAACGCCAGTTTAAGCCGGAGTATGACGCTGGCACGGAGGTGGCAACAATGCTGCCAGCGATCGCCTCCCAATCTATCTCGTCGCCCTGACCGATTCACCCAGTCGCTTGCACACTCTTCATCATTTACTAACAGGATTTCAGCGTCATCATGATTGGAGCCAGTGGATTTTTTCTCTTTGATCTGGTGATGACCGTTGTTGCCCCGATCACCACCCTAGCGGTGTTGGGCAGTGGGTCGTCTCAGCCGTCTATCGAACATGCCGACGTGAACGAGCTACGCCAACAGTGTCGGCGGCTCCAGGCGCAATTACAGACCCAGGAGGAACAGGCGATCGCTCAATCTCGCCTAGACACTTTCGAGTCATTGCAATCTTTATTGATTGGTTACCCGAGCGCGGCCCAGATGGTGGATCGTCAGCCGGAGTTTCCGGCCCGACATTTGATGGCGATGCTGACACCGTTGGATCACCTGCTCAACCAGTGGGGCTATGAGCGCATTGGTCAACCTTGGGACTCGGTGTCGTTTGATCCTCACCTGCATCAGCCCGATGAGGAGGATATCTCCACGGGCGACTCGGTCTATGTGCGATTTGTGGGCTACCGCCAGGGCGATCGCATTCTCTGTCCCGCGAAGGTGAGCCGCACGCTGCCGTCTAATGTGCAATAACCACAAAGCTTAAGAGCTACCAGGTTCCAGAACGGCAAGACTCTAGAACTACAGGGTTCCAGACCCAAGTGGGACGACATAACGATTGGCAAGCATTTCGACGTCGCTCAACCCTCTTCTTATAAGACTTTGAGCATTGAGCGACGTCGAAACCCGGCAAGCTTCATTTCATTGAGTCCACCGGTTTGTAAGGTTCCAGACCTGCAACGCTAAAAAACCGCTAGGATGATGTGACACAGAAGGGTTGAGCAATCAGGGTATGACAGCGATCGCCATTGATTTTGGCACCAGCAACACAGTCGTTGCCATTCAAGATGTGGCCAGCCAACGGCCCCAAACCCTAGTGTTTGATCGGCTCTCGCGCCGGATACAAACACCTCGGGGGGCGGTGAGTGTGGTCCCTAGCCTAGTCTTTGTAAAAGATGCTGAGACCTTGATAGTGGGGGAATCGGTGCGATCGCAGCGCTTGGGACACGTCCAGCCCGATCGCTACTTCCAGGGGTTTAAGCGGGATCTAGCTGCCGACTTTCAGCCACCGCCCCGCACCTTGGATGGCCAGCTTTATACCGCCGCTACCGTTTCAGAAGCCTTCTTGCAGACTCTTTGGCAGCAGGTGCAGCAGCAGGGCATGACGCCCAGTCACCTGATTTTCACCGTGCCGGTGGGAGCTTTTGAGCGCTACCTCGATTGGTTTCGTACCCTGGGCGATCGGTTGGCGGTGCCGACGGTGCAGTTGGTGGATGAATCTACCGCTGCAGCGCTGGGCTATGCAGTGCGGCGGCCGGGATCGCGGGTGTTGGTGATTGATTTTGGTGGCGGTACCCTCGATCTGAGTTTGGTGCGCACCGTTCCCACCACCCAAGGGCAGCGATCGCTAAAAGCGGAGGTGATCGCCAAAGCCGATGCCTATGTGGGCGGGGTGGATATCGATCGCTGGATTGGGGAGCGCTGTTTGCAGCAGTTGGGGCTAACTCGGGAGCAGATTGGCGAAACCGGCTGGCAAATGGTGCTGGAACGGTCGGAGCGGCTGAAAATTCGGCTGTCGTCGGAGGAGACGGCGACGGAAAGCTGGCTGGATGATGAGTCGTTTCGGGCCTATGACCTGACGTTGACGCAACGCGGCTTGGCAGACTTGCTGGAAGACCAGCAGCTTCTCGACCAGGTGCGTCAGGCGTTGGATGAGGTGTTGGCGATCGCCCAGCTAAAAGGCGTGGGCAAGGCGGATATTGAACTGGTTTTACTGGTGGGCGGCAGTTGCCAACTGTTGGCGGTGCAGCAGTTGATGCTGTCCTACTTTGGGCGGCAGCGGGTGAAGATGCACAAGCCCTTTGAAGCCGTTGCCCATGGGGCGATCGCCCTCAGCCAGATTAGCGAGGTGGATGACTACCTGCACCACAGCTACGCCATTCGTTTGTGGGAGCCCTATAGCAAAACCTATTCCTACTTCAAGCTGTTTGACCAGGGGACGACGTACCCCTGCAGTCGTTCTGAACCCTTGACCCTGCAGGTGGCCCAAGAGGGGCAACGGGAAATTCGGCTGGATATTGGCGAAGTTGCCGACGTAGCCCAAGCCGAACTGGCCTACGACGCCCAAGGACGGATGACCAGCAGCGCCGTCCATCGCCAAGAATCCTACCGTTCCCTAGAAACCCACCATAATCCCGTGTGTGTTGCCCACCTGAATCCACCAGGACAGTTGGGCAGCGATCGCATCACCGTACAATTTGCCGTTACGGCCGATCGCACCCTGGTGGCCACGGTGCGAGATCTCTTAACGCAAACAACCCTGGTGGAACAAGGGGCGATCGCTAAATTGCAATAGGGGCGATCGCCCCCAGACCTCAGACCTAACGTCCCCCCATACCGGGAATCAGTCCAGAACTGAGCCGCTTCAATGCTCGGTTAGCCACATCTCCGTAGCGCAACTCACCGCAGAGAATCTGACCCATGCGTTGGGTGGCCGACGGCCGCTTCACACCAACTTTATAACCAATCCCCGGCACCCGGTAGAATACACCGGCTAACCGCTGGGCCCAGGCCATATCGCTGCCCCATACCTCGTTCACCACTTGGGTGTAGTGTGCTAGGGCGTTGGCATCGCCTCCCAAGGCTGCATCGATCGATTCCGCTGCCTTGACGCCGGTGAGAATAGACGGACGGATCCCTTCTGCGGTAAATGGGTCAACCACGCAGGCTGCTTCCCCTGCCAGAACAGCATTCTGGGTATGCAGAACCTGATCGCCATCCCAGAGACAAAGGGGATGGACAAACTGCTTGGCGCTGGAGAGATCCACACCAAATATCTTGGCATAGTCCGCCAAAAGGGCGTTAAAGTCCTGAGATTCGCCCCCCCGGAATGTGCCGATGCCGATGGAGTAACCATCCGCCTTCGGAAAGTTCCAAATGTAGCCATTTTTAACCATGCCGAATTCAAAATAAATTCGGTCGATATCCTGCCCTTGCTGGGGCGTTTCTGCTTCCAACATTCCAGCCAGGCGACGCTTATACTCCTTAAAGCCCAGCCATTTAGCCATGGGCCCTTTTGCACCATCCGCTGCCACAAGATACCGACCTTCTAAGGGTCCTTGAGCTGTGTTCACCTGCCAGCGATCGCTCTTAAATTCAATGCCCGTTACCTCGGTGCTATCTCGGAGTTCAGCGCCTTGCTCTTGGGCTTTCTGGATCAAAAAATGATCAAATACATCTCGCCGCACCATCCACACCGGCTCTGTGCTTTCAATTTCCGCATCCACCGGGTCTTCCATTTTCCAGGTGTAGCGCACCGTCTTCACTTTCATGGAGATGGCGGGCGAGAAGTCAAAATCAAACCATTGGGCAATCTGCGGAGAAACACCGCCACAACAAGGCTTATAGCGGGGCAGAGATTCCTTTTCCAGCACGAGAACCGAGCGCCCCCGTTTGGCAAGATGGTACGCTGCTGCTCCCCCGGCTGGGCCTGCGCCCACAATGATGCAGTCATACATAGAGCTTTGATTCTCACTCCTAGTTAATAATTGAAGGCACTGTGATCAAGGCTTGGGTTTGGGTCTAGGGCTCCGAAGGTCGTCATGGAATCCATGAGCATGGTTTAGAGCAAGGCGAATGCTCCACCACAGGCGATCGCACTGCCTTGGTGGACACTCGTTGCCGTTAGAGGGTCATAGATAGGGCGATCACCTATCAAACAAAGGTCAAGCTCCTAGTGGGGCAAGACAGTCAACCTCTGAAGCACTCGCTATAGCTAGGGTTTAGTTGATCATTCGGCTATCAAAGGAACATTGATCACAGTTTTAACATCAGTGGTTCCTGTTTATGTTGGCACGGTCTCCATATCGATGTCCAACAGCCAATCAGGGGCAGACTATGGAACAGCTGGCGAGCCGTGCGTTCTGCGGATAGTTTCTAGTCGTGAGACATGGATCAACGCAAACGAGCGCTAGTTTCAGGAATAATGTTGAATGCTCATGATGTAGTTTGAAGAAACCGTGAAGAATCCTAGGTTTATCTCCTGAAGTAGAATAACGTTGGTAAATTCATGGTTAGAATACTTAACGTTTAGCGTTAACCACGAAGGGGCATTGAGAGTCTTCGGTTCATCGTGAATAGCGGTGATGCTCTCGTTGAGGATAGGTCAAGATGTTCAAAGCTCTCAATGAGTTTGTAGATGTTCTGCGACCATTGACCTAAGGCTTTGTGAGCGTGTGCCAAATTTTCTGGCTAGGTTTTGACAGCATAGGGATGTCTTATCCTGATACTGTTCTGTGTCGTCTCTTGAGGGTGCAATGGTTGTAAGGGGCATCTCTTCAAAAGGGTGACAAGGTCAAGATTCAGCTAGGTTAACTCTGGCTCTGAGGTTGCAGTTAACCCACCTAAAAATGAAGCAAGATAAGCAGCTTACGTCAGAAATCTAGAGCATTTGAGGTGATCATCATGCATAGCACAGCGTTGAACTAGCTCACTTAAGATGAGGATAGACCTCAAGGATGAGTCTCGTTGAACTAGTCTGCGACACCATGGAATCGCGTTGACCCGGTGGAAAGCTCATGGGCAATCCTTAACCTGTTCAGCTTGGATATTGTACTGATAAGAGACTAGGTTGTGATGATATCCATGCAAAGCCAAGCTTTGGCATGGATGTCAAGCTCATGAAACAAGAGACATCCTTCGTCAATCCTAGGTTCTACAGCGGCTCTCTTTTTCCAGTCATCTTGTTTTCAAACGCCCAATCAAGAGTTCATCCTGCCTGTCTAGAGGTATGTTCTAGAGGCTTTTCAGGGTGATCTGTATCTACATCGATACAGAATACAGATATTCACACCACATTCAACTCAACACTGAACCGTACTGATTATGTTAACTAGTCGTTATCAACACGTGTGGACGAAAGCCCAAGACTATGCCCAGCGGAACTATGAATGTCTCACCAAAGAGCCTAATCTCTTTTTAATGCGGAAGTCTGCTCGGTTTGAGCTGGTGCGGGATTGGGTTGATTTTACGCACCGATCTAGTCGTAAAGGGCTGCCAGGAGATGCTTTTGCCGGCTCTCTCTTCCCTGACCTAGATGTGGAGCAGACCGTACGGGATCTCGAAAGCGATGGCTTAGGTCTTAACATCACCTTGCCAGCCGACATTCTGCAGGAACTTTTAGACTTTGCCTATGCGGCACCCTGCTATGGCGATCGCGATCCATCGTTGAAGTTCTACATCAATCAACAGGATGAGTTTGAGCAACAGCTAGGGCGATCGCTGCTGGTGGGAAGTTATCTGGACAGCCATGCAGACTGCCCTGCCTTCCAGCGGTTGAAAAATGATCCCAAAATCTTGGCGATCGCTGCTCGCTATCTGCGCACCGAAAAACCTCAATACCTCACAAGCGAAATCTCATGGAGTTTTCCGGCTCCTAGCGACTTATATCAGCAACTGAAGGCAGCTCAAGTTTTCCACTATGACATTGATGACTATAAGTGCATCAAATTCTTCTTTTATCTCACCGATGTGGATGAAGAGAGCGGGCCCCATGCCTGTATTCGCAAAACCCATCGCAGGAAAAAGCTGTTGCACCAAGTGATAGGACAACGCTGTGCATCCATTAGCGATGAGCGGCTCATGGAGCTCTATGGACAAGACAACGTAGAGTCTATCTGCGGGCCAGCCGGGTCAGGATTTGTGGAAGATATCTTTTGTTTCCATAAAGGTGTGCCGCCCCGCAGTAAGACTCGCCTGCTGCTGCAGTTTGAATACACGATGAACTACTACCAAGGGGCACGATTGTATACCTAGACCGTAATTTTACTTAGCTTACTTTAACTTAGCCTGGAACAGCATCAAAATCGCTCAGAAAAGCTCTGGGCGATTTTTGTGATCTGGGAGACCATCCGTAATTCTGCGAGAGATCTAGATGCTCGCCTCTGCTCGTCTCCGCAAATTTCAGGAGACTGCCCCCGGTCATTTCTTAAAGGTTCCTAAAAACCGCAATTTAAATCCTCATTTTGTCGCTTGTGTTGCTGAGACTTGGTGGTGCAACGTGCTAGTTATTTCAATACTTACACGGAGTGAAAGCGTTCTTCGACCTCATAGGATAGGTTTATGAAGGTTTAGTAAAGCTCCCCTAGACTTAGTCTTATAACAAATTTGAACCCCGGAGACCGTCTAGTTATATAAGGATGGAATACCCCATGGTTTGGCAAATACGTGTTCAGTACGCCAATGGTAACGAGCGAGTGATATGGTCATTTCGCAACCGTGAATCTGCCCTAAAGGGCATTGATGCTCTTTACTCCCAGGGTTACCCGATGCATATGGCCTACGTCGTTCGATCCGTTGATGCTCCAATCGCTGCTTAGTACGCCCTTTTTTGACTCCGTTTTGAGCTTCTACGCTTAACCTTTCAGGTTGGCGATGTGGCGCGATCAAGGGGGTGTCCATAAACCACTTTGTAGGGTGTTGTTAGGCGAAGCCGTAACGCACCGTCTCTTAAAAGGGAACGTCATCGTCATCAAAATCAATAGGCGATTGTGAAGGATGGGCTGGCTCTGGCGTCGGAGTGCTGACCTTGGGGACAGTGGTTTGCTCAGGTTGATGATGGTCACGGCTGGACAGCTCATGGCTAGGTAGGTCATCACCGGGCAAGTCGCTGTCTAGCTCCACCAATTGTCCATTGAATGTTTCCGCAAGAAACCTGGCGGCCCGCGTCACCTCATCTTCAGGCTGCCAAGGGGATGGCTCTAGGGACATATGCTGGACTAGGGCTGGCGTGGGTGTTGCCGGTTGAGGTATAGCTGGCGGTGCTGATGTTGCGGCTGGAGAAGCTGGCGGAGATGACGCAGGTCTGGGTGCGGCGGGTGGCGCTGGCGGTGGTGGCGCTGGGGCCATGGAGCCTTCGGCAGCCACGTCTAGCTTGATCTGAATAGGACGTTGGAAATAGTTTTCTAGGGCAGCTTCTAGGTTTGGCAGGCGCTCCTTGACCATACGGAAGAGCGGCTGGGAGCGGGTTGTGATGCGAGCTTCAGTGCCGTTGAAGGCGGCTAGGGTACACTGCTGCCGCAGCAACATGCGGGTGGAAATGGGTTCAACCAGCTCCAAAATAGCCAGCCACATGTCGGCTAGGGTCTGCCGCACATCAGGTTCAGGAGCCGGCGGTGGCGCTGGTGCCGGTGTGGGCGTGACTGCTGCGGGTGTGGGTGCGGGTGCGGGTGCGGCTGGGATAGGTGCAGGAGCCGGTGTGAAGGCTGGTGGGAACATGGGTGCCGGTGTGGCAACGGGTGCGGCGGGTGTCGGTGCCGGTGCGGGAATAGGCGCGGGGGTAAAGGCGGGTGGTCTGGATCTCAACGATGGGCTGACTGGGGCTGTGGGGGCGATCGCTGATGGCAGTAGCCCCAAGAGCGTGACTTCTAGCCAGAGGCGGGGTTGGGTGGTGTTCTTCACCTGCACTTCGGTGCTGCGCAGATGCTGTTGTCCAGCCAGAATGGTCGAGAGATCTAGATCCTGGGCAAAGTCGCACAGTTCGCCCCAGGTGGAAGCGGTGATCGCGACTAGATCTTGGCGATCGCGAGCCGTTTTGGCAATCAAGACATCCCGGTAGAAGCTCGCCAGGTTTTGCAGCACAATCAGCGGTTCCCGTCCCCGGTTCATCAACTGCCGCGCCTGTTCCAACACCGCAACGCCGTCATCGTGAGCGATCGCCCTTAGCAAATTCAGCAAATCCTGTTCGGGCACCGCGCCAACTAAATCCCACACATGGCTGATGCTGATCGATTCGTCAATCAAACTCAGTTGATCCAGCAAGCTCTCTGCGTCCCGTAATCCTCCTTGGGCGAGCTGGGATACAAGCTGAATGGCATCGTCCGCAATGGAAATCTTCTCCTGACGGGCGATCGCCATCAGGTGCTGGGTCATGGCGTCGAGGGGAATGCGGCGGAAGTCAAACCGCTGGCAGCGCGAAATGATCGTCGGCAGCACCCGCTGGGGATCAGTGGTGGCTAACACAAACACCACCTGCTCCGGCGGTTCCTCCAAGGTTTTCAGGAGCGCATTGAAGGCCGCCGTGCTCAACATGTGACACTCGTCAATCACGTAGACTTTGTAGCGACACTGCACCGGAGCAAACTGGGCCCGCTCAATCAGTTCGCGAATATTGTCTACCCCGGTATTGCTAGCGGCGTCAATTTCAATCACGTCTAGGGCCGAGCCCCGGGTGATGGTGCGGCAGGTCTCACAGGTGCCGCAGGGCTGGGCCGTGGGGCGGGATGTGGTCATGCAGTTCAGCGACTTGGCCAAAATGCGGGCGCTGGAGGTTTTGCCCGTACCCCGCGGCCCAGAAAATAGGTAGGCTGGCGCAATGCGCTGTTGCTCTAGCGCACTGGAAAGAGTTTTGGCGATCGCTTCCTGACCCACCAACTGGGCAAAGGTTTGGGGGCGATACTTGTGGTGTAGGGGTTCGTAGGGCATGGACGGTGAGGAACCGATAGGCGAAGGTCGGGATGCCGGAGGCTGAGGGTGGGTTGGTCGCTATCTATTCTAGGAACAAGCTATTTAGACAAGCGATCTAGGGACCAGCTCTGCACAGGCTAAGATGATGGACGATCCCAGACGCGGTTTCTAGCCTAACCCGGATGGTGCAATTCTCTAGGAGTAAGGAGTGGATATGCCCTGCTGTGCGATCGCCCAAGCTCTATCTCCTGTTGCCGGATAGCTGTTGACTAATGGGTGATTGCATCGGTCATGCATCGCTGATCGATCGATCTAGGTTTCTACCCGTATTGCCACTCTTCCCATGATGCCCCGACTGTCTACCATCCTGCGTCTCACCCGATCGCGACTGTCGCGCGCCATCGTTTTTTGGGTTTTTCTGAGCATCGTTCTCGTCGAAGCCGTGATTCTGGTTCCCTCTTATTATCGTCGCCAACAAGAACTGTTGAACCAGTTGCAGCAAGTTTCTCAGGAAGTGCTGTCTGCAGCGCTAACCGACTCGGTGTTAATGCAGAATCCGGAGGATATGCTGCCTGCTGTCAGTGAGAAGCTGCGAGACGATTCGGTGATCTTGGGAGCAGCTTTGTACTACACCGATGGCGTTTGGATCGATGCGTTTGGTGATGCGCCGACGCTGGAGCCCGAGGATATTGTGGCGGCGGCAGATATCTCCACCATGGTGATGAACTATAAGGGCGATCGCTACGATGTTGGCTGGTTTTTTTCCACCGCCGCCGGAGACTTTTTGCTGGTGGTACGCCACGATGCCTCGGCGGTGCAGCCGGAGCTAAATGCGTTTCTCTGGCGGATTGCTGGACTGGTGGCGATCATTGCTTTGGTGGTAACGGCGGCCACCATGGTCACCCTGGGCAAGATTGTGATTGTCCCGATTCTGCGCCTGCGAGATGATTTGCTCACGGCTACGGATATTGTGGGGACGGATTGCCCTGATCCTGAGTTTCGTAGCCTATCGCGCTCACGGCAAGATGAACTAGGGGAGGTGATTCAGGCGTTTGTCCATCTTTACGATCGCGTCCAGCAGGAAATTAGCGATCGCGTCCAGGCTGAGGCGGCGCTTCGAGACGAACAAACGCGCTCGGAAAAGCTGCTGTTGAATATCCTGCCGGCTACGATTGCCACCCAGTTGAAGCACGATCAACGGGCGATCGCTCAGCGATCGGAACAGGTGACCATCTTGTTTGCTGACCTTGTGGGCTTCACGGCGCTCTCCGCCCAGATGACGCCCACGGAATTGGTCGATACGCTCAACACCATTTTCTCTGCCTTCGATCGCCTGGCAGAACAGCATCGGTTGGAGAAGATTAAAACCATTGGCGATGCCTATATGGTGGTGGGCGGTATTCCAGAACCCCAAGCCGACCATGCCACAGCGATCGCTCAGATGGCGCTGGATATGCAGCAGTTCATCCAGCACTTCTCAAGCAGCCAAGAGCACTCGTTTCAACTGCGCATTGGCATTGGCACCGGCGTGGTAGTGTCTGGCGTCATCGGTCTCACCAAATTTAGCTATGACCTCTGGGGCAATGTGGTGAATCTAGCCAGCCGCATGGAATCCCAGGGAATCCCAGGTAAAATTCAGGTGACCGATGCCACCTACCACTGCCTCAAGGAGCAGTTTGAGTTAGAAAAACGAGGCCCGCTCAAGGTGAAAGGGTGGGGAGAGGTAACCACCTATTTTCTAGTAGGCCGTAAGGAAGCTTAGGGGTTGGCTCATCTTCCTCCTAGGTGCTGGCCCCAGGGCTGAATTGGGTCGAGAATCATCGTCGATGCTCGATTGCTTATCAAGGTGTGCGACATTCCATCTAGCACTACGTCCTAGTGCGAATCATAGGACGTAAAGTAGAGCAAGATCGCACCAATTGTTCATATGGAGCAATGTTCGTTGATGATCTCAGACCACAATTATCCAGGGCGATGTCTATCTCACCCATTGATGGAAGCCATGACCAGCAGCTTCAAACTGGCTCCGTCAGGTATTAGGATGAATTATTAAGGATTGCTACAGGCGATCGCCGCTTCATAGACCCTAGATTCGGTCGCTTTAATCCCCTGTGAATTCAGGCAGTTAGTTTTCTACGAGGTAGTTTTTTCATGACGGCAGTAACACCCCGCCCCGCTTTTTGTGAGGGAATTCGCTTCTTCGGCGAAGACCTAGCCCCGTTTGAAACCTATGGCCAAACTCCTGCCATTGCCGAGGGACAAAAGGCGATCGCGTCCCCCAGCGATCCTGCTGCTGTTTTTCAAACCCTCTTGGCTGCCGATGCCCTGCGCTACCTCACGCTGCAAGTTACGGCTAGCAAAGAATCTGGACATCCCGGTGGGTTTGCCAGTATTGCCGATGCGATCGCCTCCTTGATGATGCTGGGGCACAAAAATATCATCACGGAAGTGGGACACCACGCCCCTGGTTTCTACAGCAATATGTTCCTCGATCGCTCCCTGGAAGACATGGGCATCACCACGGTGCAGCATATGGGCGATCGCTTCCGAGAAACCCATGGGCTCTTGGGGCACCTATCGGGCCAAATTCCTGGATTGCTCAACCCGGCAGGGCCCTTGGGTCAAGGGCAACATTTCGCTATGGCTGGCGCTAAGCTGCATCCAGGTACCCTGTTTCCGGTGACCATTGGGGACGGTGGTTTGGGTGAACCCTACATCATGAGCAGCTTTGGGCATTTCAACACCGCCTATCCTACGGCGACCAATTTTCTACCGATTTTGGTCTGGAATGGCTACAGCCAAGAGCACCACAGCATGGTGTCCACTAAAACCAATGAGGAAATGGTGTCCTACTGGCGGGGCAACGGCTTTGCCAATGTGATCTTGGTGGATGCTAAGGAGTTTGATGATGCCAATCAACCGGAGGCTTACGTCGATAGCACCCGCTTCTCCTTAAGCCAGCGCCTAGCCTTCACCCAGGCGGTGCTCGAAGCCACCGACCGAGCTGCAACATCAGCACTGGGCGGTACCCTAACGGTGCTGATCGTGAAGCAACTTAAGGGAGCTGGGGTGCACAAACGGGGTGCCCAGTCCCACAATCTCTATCCGGGTGATACGCTAGAGCGCGACTATATTGTCAGTGCTTTGCAGGAGCGGGCCCTATCGGTCTCTGCCTGGGATTTGGTGCGCACCAACTTTGAGCGGGCCGGCGGTGGCCCGGCATCGAAGACGGTGGTGACGGAAACGGAACTGCCTTTGCCAGATTTGGGTACCCTGCCGCTGAACGAATTTCCCGTGGGGGGTGATAAGCAGGTGGCAACGACGGCCATGGGGGCGATCGTTGGCCATGTGGGACAGAAAGACCCTGCCTTTGTAGTCACCAATGCGGACGGCAATGCTGCTTCGGGGATCAACAATATCAATGTGGCCTTGAAAATCATCCACCCCACCACGGATGAAACCTATTACCAGCAGCCCCAGGGACAGGTCTATGAACCCCTAAGCGAAGATGCCTGCGCTGGATTAGCCGTAGCGCAAGCGCTGTTTGGGGCACGTACTCTGTGGTGTTCCTATGAGTCCTTTGCCATCAACGGTCTGCCCATTTGGCAAACGGTAACCCAGGCCATGGCTGAGCTGCGCCGCCCCACGCCTTCAACCATTACCCTGTTTACCGCCGGGGCGCTGGAACAGGGACGCAACGGCTGGACGCACCAACGCCCTGAAGTGGAAAACTACTTCGCTGCCATGATGCGCAACGGGAATGTGTTTCCCCTCTTCCCCTGCGATGCCAACAGCATTCAGGTTTGCTATGAGTGGGCCTTGGCCACCCGCAATAAAGGGGTGACGATTACCGCAAGTAAGTCAGCCTTGCCGGTCTACACCACCTTCGATCAAACCCGTCAGGCTCTCAAGGATGGAGCCATTGTGCTGAAGGAAACGCCGGGCGATCGCACTGTAGTTTTGGCAGTGCTCGGCGACATGACCCTGCTGCCGGCCTATGCAGCGGCAGCCCAACTCGAGGCCGCTGGGATTGGCAGTCGAATTGTGTCGATCATCAATCCCCGTCGGCTCTACCGTCCCAGCGATACCGCCTGGGATACCTGTTCCCAAGCAGATGGCACCTTCCTAAAGGATGCGGGGTTCGATCGCCTCTTTGGGGGTGATGTGCTCTTGGGGATCACCGGCGGCAGTAGTGCCATGCTGGAGCCCATTATGTTGCGCAGCACCAGTCCGCGCGATGTTTTTGCCTGGAAGCGGGGCGAAACGGCGGCCAGCGCTGGAGATGTGATGAAGATCAATGGCTTGACAGCGGAGCAGTTTGTGCAGCGGGCTAAGGTGCTGTTGGATTCATAGCCGAGGGCGATCGCTCCCCCTAGATGACGATGTATTCAGCCTAGGCTTCGCGATACCATCAAGATAGACCGATGATGTCACGGTTTGTTGATAGTAACGGTTTGCTGATAGTGATGGAGGAGCCTGGGATGGATGCAATCTCGGCCAAGGGCGATCGCCTAACCCTGACGTTGGGACACTACGCCCATCGGATTTTACACAAGCTCTACCGACGCATTGTGAAGTTTGAGGTAGAGGTTTATCGTGATACCGATCCAGAACCACTGCACCAAATGCGGGTGGGGATGCGGCGGATGCGAACGGCACTACACCTATTTGAAGGTGTGGTACATCTGCCAACCGGGGCAGATGATAAGGCTATTCGCAAATTAGGCAGGATTCTAGGAACGTTGCGAGATCTAGATGTCTTGAGCGATCGCCTGCGCAATGACTATCGCCCAGCTCTGTTTCCGGTGGAGCAGCGCGAACTGGATAAGTCGTTGAAAAAGCTGGCAAAACAGCGGAAGACAGCCCTAAAGCGGGTGAGGAAAACCCTACGCGGCAAGCACTACAAGAGCTTCAAGCGATCGTTTCAAGCTTGGCTCGATGCCCCCATCTATGGCACCGTGGCGGGATTATCTCTGCGGCAGGCCTGGCCAGATGTGGTGCAGCCCATCACGCAGCAGGTGTTGCTACATCCCGCCTGGATGATTGACACCGAAACGTCTCCAGAGGGCGATCGGATCGCTAAGCCCGACAAAGCTGGACAGTTTTCCCATGCCTCAGCGCTACTGCTGCACGACCTGCGCAAATGCATTAAACAGCAGCGCTATCAGATGGAATTTTTTATTGACCTTTACGCCCATCCCGACCAGCTTGAGGGTTGGAAAACCCTGCAAGACTGTTTAGGGCAACTGCAAGACGGTGCCGTGATGCGAGACTTTCTCCGAGACACCCTGGGACGGCATTGGGACAAGCTCGTGCCCAATCTCGTGCAGCGACTGGCAGTCGATGAACAGACTGCCCGCCAAGAATGGCGATCGCTTCAGCCCCACTATCTAGATTGGCAGGTGCGCCAATCCCTACGGCAGGTGTCTAAGGAGCGATCGGGTCAGCTATCTACGGTATCGGATGGGATATCTGATCAGGTGTCTGACCAGAAGCTCCATCAGGTGCCCGATCAGATGTCCCATGGATTAGACGGAGCAGCGTCGGAGCATCCGCAACCCGATCCAGTTCTATGAGATGCGGTATCTACACTTCATCCATCGTCGTCTTCAGCCTAGGTGGGTAGTGGATCAAACGCATTGAGCATATCCGCCATCTTCAGCACCATCTGGGGCTGATCGGGGATGCCATGGAGCGTCAGGGTGCCGGAGGCACGCCGTACGCGTCCCAAGGCTCCAGCTAGGGCCCCCAGCCCACCCACATCCATAAAGCCTAGGTCGCGACAGTCAATCACTAAGTGGGTCGTTCCGTCCGCTAGGGTATCGTTGACCCAGTTCAGCAAGTCTCGTCCTGTGAGGGTACTCAGGATGCGATCTGGCTGAAATACTCGCACGTTAGGTAGATTCATCCATTCACTCATATTTACTCTGCAACTATGACGCAACAATCTCATCCAGAACGAATTGCGCAACCCTGATGGGATCATCCGTCTCCTGATGGGGTGAGTTCGTCTCGCGGGTCTGAGTCATAGGTCGAACCGTCAGCACCCCTTTCAGTCAACTTAATTAAGCCGGTTTACTGAACTTTCCGCCATTCTGCGCCTTGATTCAGAACCTTAGGGACTACTCCCATAACCCTGATGGGGAAGGATCGCGAACACGATGCACTCAAAGTGGGTCAAGGGTCACCCTGATCAGATTTAGGAAATGCCAAGGGCGATCGCCCTTGGATCTGAAGATCTGAGAACTCGGCTCCATGTCCAGCTTCCAGCGAAGGTAGGACTACCATAGTGGTAAGCCTATCTATGTCGTTATGGCTAGACGGGATGAAGCTGTGTTCAGATGTGGCCGTTGTCCGGAATGCCTACAGCAAGATATTGAGTTGTCTTAAAAGATGCCTCTGACCAATCCTCTCGCCATGGCGTCGACATGTCATGGATCTAATGATGGAGTTGGTCGTCAATGATGGACTACCTAAGATAGATTATCCAAACCAAGCCGGTCGTCTAGGCATGGTGTGCGTCTTACGGAGGGCTACATCGGGAGCGCTTGGATAGCTAAACAGCTTGGTTGTGTCGGTAGATGTGGGCCTCCTCGGCATACGTGACTGTTCATCTAGATCGGGAGATCGGGGCGATCCCTTCGATCTAAATGCATCTATCTCCTAGAACGCTTGCCAGCATATGGCTAGATGCTATAGGTTGCAGAATGAGGTTGTTGATCCTAGGAAAGACCTAGGATGTCATCCTGGATCGTTGCCCATGTATGCGTCGTCGGTCTCACGGCTAGAGCCACCCTTTTAACCAATACACCACGATACCGATGTATTCCCGAATCACACGGGTTACATGCTGTAAGTTGTGAGCTTCGGGTAGGGAACGTAGGATGGCGGCCTGGTAGGTTTGTTCGCGGGAGACCATCGGCGAGGAGGCAATAAAATCCGTGGGGGCAGGAATGGCATCAATGCCTTGTTTCTCAAAGATTTTGAGCGATCGCGGCATATGAACAGCAGAGGTGACTAATAGCACCCGATTGATGCCCCGTTGATCGAGAATTTGCTTCACATTGACGGCATTTTCATAGGTATTAATGGACGTTCGTTCTAACACCATGGCTTCAGGGGGAACCCCCATGGCTTCTAAAATTTCGGCCATATCATCGGCTTCTGCACCCCGAGCCCCAAACCAATCGATGCGTCCACCGCTCAAAATCACGAGCGGTGCTTTTCCCTGAAGGTATAACTGTGCGCCATGTAAGGGGCGATCGCCCTCTTCCAACACATCCACCCAAGGGCGTGGATACTCTTGGGCCCGCACGGCACCTCCCAGCACCACGATCGCTTCCGCATTGGGTAATTCCTCAGCGGGAATGTGCCGCCACTCTAGCGATCGCAACATCGCTTCGGCGGTGTAAGTATTACTACTGACTAACAGCACAATCAGAGCGATCGCCAAACTGCCTGCTGCCCACCGGGGTCGCCGCCAAAGAGTGATGAGGGCTACCACAATCATTAAGCAGGTGAAGCCCAATGGGAAAACCAAGGTGGGTAGGAATTTTGAGAGGAAGAAAAACATGGCAGCTTGGTTGAAGGTCTAGACTGTGACATTTTAGAAATGTTCCGTCCAGATTGTACCCATTTCCGCTAGGAAATCTGACTGTAGCTGCAGGCATCTCCTACAGCCCAAGCATCCTGGACAGGTACCGGTATCAAAGAACGTGAGTGCTGATAGGTTGGGCAACGCTAGCCCCGGGGAAGACGGAAAACCGGCATAAATCAGGGCAATGGGATCGTTGTATGGGCTGATTCCAGAGCGATCGCCCCTGATTAACCGTTCGGTACGGAGACAGATGCGATACCCTAAGCTATAGGGTCTGTGTCCTGCTGACGGGTTCAGTGGGCACGACACAGTTGATCGCAACGGCTACACTGTTCGGGCATTTCATGACGCAATCTCTTGATTTTCTTAGCCATCTTAATCCCTCTCAGCGTCGGGCTGTAGAGCATTTCTGTGGCCCCATGTTGGTGGTGGCGGGGGCAGGGTCGGGCAAAACCCGTGCCCTCACCTATCGGATTGCTAACTTGGTGCTCACCCACCGGGTCGATCCTGAAAATATTCTGGCCGTCACCTTTACCAATAAAGCGGCTCGGGAAATGAAGGAGCGCATTGAACGGCTCTTTGCAGAACAAGAAGCCCAACATCGGCACCAAAAACCCTTCGAGGCTCTATCGCCTGCCCAGCAAATCCAACTGCGATCGCAAGTCTATCGCACGGTGACCAAGAACTTGTGGATTGGCACCTTTCACGCCCTTTGTTCCCGCATTCTACGCTTTGATATTGAAAAGTACCAAGATCCCCAGGGCCGCACTTGGACGCGCAGCTTCTCCATTTTTGATGAATCGGATGCCCAGAGTTTGGTGAAGGAGATCGTCACCAAGCAGTTAAACCTGGATGACAAGAAATTTGATCCGCGATCGGTGCGCTATGCCATCAGCAATGCCAAAAACCAAGGCTGGTCACCGCAAGATATCGAAGCCGAGCAGCCCAACTATCGCGGGCGGGTGATTGCCGACGTCTATTCCCATTACCAAACGGCCCTGGCCGCCAATAATGCCCTAGATTTTGACGACCTGATTCTGCTGCCCGTGCAGCTCTTTCGGCAAAACGAACAGGTACTCAGCTATTGGCACCAGCGGTTTCGCCATATTTTGGTCGACGAATACCAAGATACCAACCGCACCCAGTATGACCTGATTAGCCTGCTAACCACCAACGGTGCTAGCTCCGAGCAGTTCGACGACTGGCACCATCGTTCGATCTTCGTGGTGGGAGATGCGGATCAGTCTATCTACTCCTTCCGGGCTGCTGATTTCACCATTTTGATGGACTTCCAAGGCGACTTTGGCGATGGGTTGCCCGATGACGACACCCGCAGCATGGTGAAGCTGGAGGAAAACTACCGCTCCACCGAAAATATTCTGCAAATCGCCAACCACCTGATTGAGAACAATACCGAACGGATTGACAAAATCCTGCGCCCCACCCGAGGCACGGGAGAAATGGTATTTTGCAACCGGGTGGGCGATGAGGTCGAAGAAGCTCAGTTTGTGACGCGGCAGATTCGTCAGCTTGAAGAACTGCACCCAGAGCTAAGCTGGGGCGACTTTGCCATCCTCTACCGCACCAATGCCCAATCCCGGGCCTTCGAAGAATCTCTAGTCTCCCAAGAAATTCCCTACACTATCGTCGGCGGTCTACGATTCTACGATCGCCGCGAAATTAAGGATGTGTTGGCCTATTTGAGGGCGATCGCCAACCCAGCCGATACCGTCAGCCTGAAGCGCATCATCAACACACCGCGCCGGGGCATTGGCAAAGCCACCATCGATCGCCTAGAAAGCGCCGCCACCCAGCTAGGCGTTCCCCTCTGGGAAATTTTGCAGGACGAAACCTCGGTGAAGCCCTTAGCGGGGCGATCGGCCAAGGCCGTGATGGGATTTGCCTCCATGCTCAAAACCTGGCAGTCCCGTGTTGATGACCACTCAGCATCGGAAATTGTGCAGGGGGTCTTAGAAGATTCGCGCTATCTAGACGAATGGCAAGACAAGGGCACCGATGAAGCCCAAGAGCGCATCGCTAACGTGCAGGAGCTGTACAACGATGTCCTGCAGTTTGAGGACGACAACGAAGAGTCGAACCTGATGATGTTCTTGGGCAACGCTTCCCTGGCGTCTGACTTAGACAATGGCGACGAAAGCAGCGATCGCGTTTCGTTGATGACGCTGCATTCCTCCAAGGGGCTAGAGTTTCCTGTCGTCTTCCTAGTTGGCCTAGAACAGGGACTGTTTCCCAACTACCGCTCCCTGGATGATCCAGCCTCCTTGGAAGAAGAGCGCCGCCTTTGCTATGTGGGCATCACCCGCGCCAAGGAACGCCTATTTCTTTCCCATGCCTCCGAGCGACGGCTCTACGGCAGCCGTGAATCCGCCAGTCCATCTCTATTCCTCGCAGAACTGCCCCGCGATTTGCTGTTGACCAGCTCCGATCGCGCCCTGCCAGAAAAGTGGACAAAACCGATCAACCAACGTACTACCCGTGAACGTAAGGCCTCCGATCCCCTGGGCAGCCACGAAGACGATTGGACGGTAGGCGATCGCGTGGTTCACAAAGCCTTTGGGGTCGGTCAGGTGACCCATATTTTTGGGGCAGGCAACAAGATCTGTCTAGCGATCAAATTTCCTAGCATCGGCCAAAAAATTGTCGATCCCAAAATCGCGCCGCTGCAGCGGGTCACAGAGTCTTAACATTTCCTACCCATCGGGATTGCTGGTGTACCGGTCGGTGGGCGATCGCCTAGGGACGGCGCACGTTGGCCCTCATCCCCCAACCCCTTCTCCCAAAAAGGTAGAAGGGGAGCCGGATTCAAAGTCCCTCGCCCGACCTGGGAGAGGGATTTAGGGTGAGGGTGCACGAAAAGTAGGATGCTCCCGTTTTCCATCGCCTAGGGACGGGTCAACAGGGCCACGCTATAGACCGCGATGCCCTCTTCCCGGCCTGTGGGGCCCAGCTTCTCATTGGTGGTTGCTTTCACCCCCACCTGATCGGGGTTGAGCTGGAGGGCCATGGCTAGGCGATCGCGCATGGCCTTAATGTGGGGCTTGAGTTTGGGCCGCTCCGCTACAATCACCGAATCCAGGTTACCAATCTGCCAGCCCTGGGCTTGGATCAGGTGGTGTACCTGCTTCAACAGTTCAATGCTGTCTGCGCCTGCCCATTGGGGATCGGTGGGCGGAAAATAATGGCCAATATCACCTAGGCTCAGCGCTCCCAACATGGCATCCATAATCGCGTGGGTGAGCACATCCGCATCGCTGTGCCCCAGCAACCCTAGGGAATGCTCCAGCGTCACACCGCCCAAGATCAGGGGGCGATCGGGCACCAGTCGATGTATGTCGTAGCCATTGCCAATGCGAATATCCATAGGTTCCTCCCCTCGTCCCTCAGCTTGTCTTTCACCGATCGCCTTCTATCAATTGCCTTCTAGCACCAGACCTAATCGCGATCGCCCGCTTCCCCGGGTCGCTCCTGGGATCGCTGCCATGCTTCGAACAAGTCAGGACGGCGATCGCGGGTTCGTTGAAGCTGCTGCTGCCGTCGCCACTGAGCGATCGCCCCGTGATTGCCCGATCGCAGCACCTCCGGCACCGTCCAGCCCCGAAAATCCGCCGGGCGGGTGTATTGGGGATAGTCCAGCAGCCCATCCTCAAAGCTTTCATATTTCAGAGAATCGGTTTTACCCACCGTGCCCGGCATCAGGCGAATCACGCCGTTAAGGAGGGCTAGGGCCGGAATCTCGCCACAGGTGAGCACAAAATCTCCCAAGGACACCTCACGGGTCACTAAATTCAGCACCCGTTCATCGACCCCTTCATAATGTCCACAAATGCAGACCAACTGGTCATAATCACTCGCCAGGGCTTGGAACAGCGGCTGGGTCATGGGCTGCCCCTGGGGTGTCATCAACAGCACCTCCCGCCGAGGCAGATCGGGCAAGGACTCTACCGCAGCAAAAATCGGCTCCGGCTTCATCAACATGCCGACACCGCCGCCGTAGGGTTCATCATCTACCCGATGATGCTTGTCCGTAGTGAAATCCCGGGGATTGGTGAGATGCACCGCAGCAATTTGGTTGGCGATCGCTTTCCCCAACAGTCCTGACTGCAGGGGAGATACAAAGAAGTCTGGAAATAGCGTAATAATGTCAAATCGCACAGGGAGCATCCCACGTTTGCAAGTCTGTCCCATCCCCCAGTCCTTGCTCCCAAAACGGGAGAAGGGGAGCCGGATTCAAAGTCCCTCTCCCTGCCTGGAAGAGAGATTTAGGGTGAGGGCTACGAAACTGGGTGCCCCCAATCGCACAGCCCAGCCATACGTTCCTCAACCCCAAATGCCCCTTATCATCCCATATTCGCTGGACATCAAAACCGTAAACCTTCGGGTCAATTCTACAGAATATTTAAACAAGGGTTAAAAATCTGGGATGATGCCTATTGAAGCAACATGCTCCAGCATGGTTTCTGTCAACGGTGGGTCTTAAAACCTGGATGTTCCCGAAGGCTGGTTCAGTCTCACGCCATCCATTAAGCCTCTGACCCTGACACAATCCTCACAGTTTCTGGTCGGAGAGGATTCAGCCCTGTGCTTCAAGGGCCTAGTCTCCAGCGTTCGCGGTAAGATGCCAATACCAGACGGTATGCTGCTGAAGCCCCTGGGCTCTACCAGTGAGCATCTCCGTGGCGGCGGCGAAACCCATTGTTTCCCTCCCTACACAATGAACTCTGTTCAAGCCTAGGCCACCCCATGGACAGCCCCTTGTCTTCTATCCGCAGGTTGCTGGAGCGATTGATCACCTTCAAGCCTAAGCACAGTATCATGCTGCAATTAGAAACCGAATCTCTGACGCAGAGGATGCCCAAGACTACCAAAGCAGCCGTCATGGTCATTGGCGGTGCAGAAGATAAAATTCACGGTCGCCAAATTCTCCAAACATTTTGGAGCCGAGCTGGCGCGTCCAATGCCCAGATTGCCATCATTCCCTCCGCATCTCGCGAGCCGGAAGCCATTGGCGATCGCTACCGCACCATTTTTAACGACATGGGCGTCAAAACCATCGAGGTACTCGACATTCGCGAGCGGGATGATGGCAATAAGCCTGAATGGCAGGACTTCATTGAAACTGCCACGGGAGTTTTTATTACCGGCGGTGATCAATTGCGGCTCTGTGGTCTGTTATCGGATACTCCGATTATGGATCGGGTGAGAATGCGCGCTCAGCTTGGCGAAGTTACCCTAGCAGGCACCAGCGCCGGAGCCGCCATCATGGGACACCACATGATCGCGGGCGGCGGCAGTGGCGAATCGCCCAACCGGGCCTTGGTAGACCTCACGACCGGCCTGAGCATTTTGCCCGAACTGGTGGTGGATCAGCATTTCCACAACCGCAACCGCATGGCTCGGCTGATGAGTGCGATCGCCACCTATCCTGACAAGCTGGGCATTGGTATCGATGAAGACACCTGCGCCATGTTTGAGGGCAATGACCTCTTTCAAGTCATCGGTCGTGGCACCGTCACCATTGTTGATCCTGGGCAGATGTCCTACACCAATCAACCCGATGTGGGCATGACCGAACCCTTGAGTATGCACCACCTCAAAGTTCATATTCTCAGCCATGGCGATCGCTTTGATCTCCATCAACGCATCCCTCTGCCCGCCCATCCCTAGTTCCTCCCATCGCCTACAGTCTAGGTGCGATCGCCACCCGTCCTATCCAAGATGGCTGGAACGAGTCCCCCACGGATGTCACCTACTAATGACTTGACGGCTAGATTCAATTGAAATTTTCCCCCAATCTGCATAAGAATAGGGGAAGTGTTCACGCTGGCTGCTCAACGGATGCCGCACCGAGCAGCCCTCTGAATCTAGGGCCGTTTTGGATACCATTCAACCCTATGCCCCAAGGCAAGATGCGGCTCAATGACGCTCCTCGTTAGCCGCAAACATGTTCATGATGGACAGTTTGCAGGGTTTTATGTCATTGAGACTAGACATAGAAGCAGCTATCAAGCGATCGCGGCTACCTTGCACTAACACCCCCGCGGCCGACCTGCGACCCTTCCCTGAGCATCCAACCTGTCTAGTTCCACTTCGCCCACCCGCCGCCTACCTCCCACCCTCCGCTACTGAGAGAGTCGCCAACCACTGTTATGAAAATTCTTAAAACCCAGACCCTACGAGGCCCAAACTACTGGAGCATTCGCTATGGCAAATTAATCGTCTTACGCCTAGATCTAGAAGACGTTGCCGATCGCCCCACAAGTGAGATACCAGGCTTCTACGAGGGACTGCACCAGGCACTGCCAAGTCTGATGGAACACTTCTGTTCCCCTGGCTGCCGTGGAGGGTTTCTCTCTCGGGTTCAAGAAGGTACCATGATGGGGCATGTGGTGGAGCATGTGGCGCTGGAGCTACAAAGCCTGGCAGGCATGGATGTAGGATTTGGGCGCACCCGCGAAACCAGCACCCCCGGAGTCTACCGGGTGGTCTTTGAATATATCGACGAGCAGGTCGGGCGCTATGCTGGGCGGGCCGCCGTGCGCATGTGCCAAAGCATCATCAACGAAGGTGTTTATCCAGCCGAAGAGCTGGAGCAAGATCTCGTCGATCTACGCGACCTCTGGGCCCAAGCATCCCTCGGCCCCAGCACCGAAAATATTGTTAAAGAGGCTGATGAACGCGGCATTCCTTGGGTGCAGCTAGGTGCAAGGGCGATGATTCAGCTCGGTCATGGCGTCAACCAACGGCGCATTCAAGCCACTCTCAGCAACAACACCGGCATTTTGGGCGTGGAGCTAGCCTGCGATAAGGAAGGTACCAAGAGCATTCTCAAAGATGCCGGGGTTCCCGTACCGCGCGGGGTTGTGATCTATTACCTCGATGAACTCAAAGATGCCATCGACGATGTAGGCGGCTACCCCATCGTTATCAAGCCCCTAGACGGCAATCACGGCCGCGGTATCACCATTAACATCAACTCTTGGGAAGAAGCCGAGGCCGCCTACGATGCGGCCCAAAAGACCTCCAAGACCCACGCGGTCATCATTGAGCGCTACTACCTCGGTCAAGACCACCGCGTTTTGGTGATCAATGGTCAGGTCGTCGCCGTAGCGGAGCGCGTGCCTGCCCATGTAATTGGGGATGGCCGTTCCACCATTAGCGAGCTGGTGGAGGAAGTGAATCGCGATCCCCGTCGAGGTGATGGTCACGCCAATATTTTGACTCGTATTGAAGTCGATCGCACCACCTGGCAACTGCTCGATCGCCAAGGCTATACCTTGGACACCATTCTGAAAACAGACGAGGTTTGCTATCTGCGAGCCACTGCCAACCTCAGCACCGGCGGCATCGCCATCGATCGCACTGATGACATTCATCCAGAAAATGTCTGGCTAGCCCAGCGGATCGCCAAGATCATTGGCCTCGACATTGCCGGCATTGACGTCGTCACCACCGACATCACCCGCCCCCTGCGAGAGGTAGATGGCGTGGTCGTTGAAGTGAATGCTGCGCCCGGCTTCCGGATGCACTTCTGCCCCAGTGTAGGTCTACCGCGCAACGTGGCAGCTCCCGTGCTAGACATGCTCTACCCACCCGGCAGCTCGTCTCGCATCCCCATCGTGGCGATTACCGGCACCAATGGTAAAACCACCACCACCCGACTGATTGCCCACATTTTCCGGCAAACCCAAAAAGTGGTGGGCTACACCACCACCGACGGCATTTACATCAACGACTACGTGGTAGAACGGGGCGATACCACCGGGCCGCAAAGCGCTCAGGTAATTTTACAAGACCCCACCGTGGAAGTGGCGATCCTGGAAACAGCTCGGGGCGGTCTGCTGCGATCGGGTATGGGCTTCAAGGACTGTGATGTGGGCGTGGTGCTCAACGTGGCGGCAGATCACCTAGGCATTGGCGATATCGACACTGTGGAAGATCTCGCTCACCTGAAAAGCGTTGTCGTGGAAACGGCGCGGCCCAATGGCTATGCGGTGCTGAACGCCGATGATCCCTTAGTTTCCGCTATGGCTAAGCGGGTGAAGGCTCAAGTCGCCTACTTCTCCATGCATCCCGACAATGAACTGGTGCGATCGCACACCCAGCAGGGCGGATTGGCAGCGGTCTACGAAAATGGCTACCTCTCCATCCTCAAAGGCGACTGGACTCTACGCATCGAGCAGGCGATCAACGTACCGCTGACCATGCACGGCCGCGCTCCGTTCATGATTGCTAATGCCCTAGCCGCTAGCCTGGCTGCCTTTTCTCAAGGCGTCAGCATTGATCAAATTCGGGCGGCCCTGCATAGCTTCCAAGCCTCGGTGGATCAAACGCCCGGCCGCATGAACCTCTTCAACCTTGGCGACTTCCATGCCTTGATTGACTATGCCCACAACCCAGCTAGCTACGAAGCCCTAGGTAGCTTTGTACGCAATTGGCCCGGCGATCGCATCGGTGTCGTGGGTGGGCCCGGCGATCGCCGCGATGAAGACTTTGTCACCTTAGGTCAGCTTTCTGCCAGCATCTTCGATCGGATTATTGTCAAAGAAGACGACGATACGCGGGGACGCCCCCGCGGCAGCGCTGCTAACTTCATCATCGATGGCATCCGCCACGTCAACCCCGAGTTTCCCTACGAAGAAATTTTGGACGAGGTGACGGCGGTGAACACGGCCCTCGATGCAGCACCCAGCGGCAGTTTAGTGGTGATCTTACCGGAAACCGTCAGCCGTGCCATTCAGCTCATTGATCAACGGCGACCGATCACCGAATCAACTGAGCTACAGCGATCGCCCCAGCAGATGGCGGAGCATACCGACAACGATCAAGCGGCCACACCCACCGCAGAACCGGATCCCTCGGTACAATCCAGCACCGACTATGTGCCCTCCAATAGTTCGCTGTAAAACAGGGCGCTGTAGATTCAGGGTGAGGGCGATCGTTGGGTAAGAGGGCGATCGCCCTTCCACATCCGGCTAGATTTTGCAGCTTTTCCCCATTCTTGGTCACAATGAGAGTGACCGATGTAGGGGATCTTCACCATGAACCATAAGCATGTTTTGCTCACCGGCGGTACGGGCGGTCTGGGGCTAGGGGTGACGCCAGCCGTCTTACGTCAGGGTGTTGCCTCGCTCACCATTCCCTATCGCAATCCTCAGGAAGTGGAGCGCCTCAAGGGGCGACTATCTCCCGGCGATCTGGCCCGCATCCAGTTTGTGCCGGTGAACTTACTAGACGAAGCAGCGGTGGAACAGATGGTGAACCGTATGGAGGCCGTGGATGTAGCTATTCATCTGGTGGGCGGATTTTCCATGGGCCCCACCCACAGCTATGGCTATGACCAATGGCAAAAGGACATTGCCCTCAACCTTTCCAGTACATTTTTGGTTTGCAAGCATAGCCTGCGGCGGATGCGGGAAACGGGCTATGGGCGGATCGTGACCGTGGGGTCGCGCGGGGCGGTGGAACCGGGAGCTCAGTTGGCCGCCTATTGTGCAGCCAAGGCGGGAGTCGTGGCGTTGACGAAAGCGATCGCTGCGGAAACCAAGGGCACTCGGATCACGGCCAACGTGGTGCTGCCCAGCATCATCGACACCCCCAGCAACCGCAACGACATGGGCACAGAACAGGTGAAGCAATGGGTGGATCCAGCTTCCTTGGCCCAGGTGATTTGTTTCCTGGCCTCCGAAGCAGCGGGGGATCTGCGGGGTGCTGCCATTCCGGTGTACGGCGATAGTTGACGTCTGCAGTCAGGAATGACGAGGCAAAAGTCCGTAGAATTCCTTAGAGACCCCCGAGGACGCAATCATGACGTTACTGTGTAGCAATGGCCATACCAACCCAGTCGATAGCCGATTTTGTTGCATCTGCGGTCAGGCCTTAGTCGCCCCCAAACGCTCGGCTGACAAGCTGTTGGGGCAGCGATACCACATTGAGCGGGAACTAGGGCAGGGGGGCTTCGGACGGGCCTATTTGGCTCTGGATACCTATCGATTTAATGAACCCTGCGTCCTCAAAGAATTTGCGCCGCTGGTGCAGGGCGATCAGGCCTTGAAAAAGGCCCAGGAACTTTTTGAGCGGGAAGCCGGCGTGCTTTATGAACTCCAGCATCCCCAAATTCCTAAGTTTCGGGAAATGTTTCGGGCGGTGGATGGAGAAAGCGATCGCCTCTTCTTGGTTCAAGACTATGTCGATGGGCGCACCTACCGCAGCTTGCTGAACAGTCGCCGCGACGAGGGACGCTATTTCAGCGAACTGGAAGTTTTGCAACTGATGACCCAGCTCTTGCCGGTGCTGGACTATATCCATAAGCTAGGTGTCATTCACCGCGACATTGCTCCGGATAACCTGATGCTGCGGTTTGATGATCAACTGCCGGTGCTGATCGACTTTGGCGGCGTCAAACAAGTGGCAGCGATCGCCTCCCAATATTACAATCCCAATCATCCCGTCCCTGCCCTCACCCGCCTCGGCAAGGTAGGCTATGCACCCCACGAGCAAATGGAACGGGGCACCGCCTCCCCCGATAGCGACCTCCATGCCCTAGCGGTGACCATGCTGGTGTTGATGACCGGCGAAGAGCCCCAGGACTTATTTCAAGGATCGGTGCCATGGACGAGCAAGGTGGCCCTCAGCCCCCATCTCACCCAGATTTTTCAGCGCATGCTGTCGCCTCACCCCAGCGATCGCTACCCCTCTGCCCAAGCCGTCCTGCAGGCCCTGCAAAGCACCTTGTCTGGAGGAACGCCTGGATACATCACCCAACCGCCAACTCCAACGGGCCCCAGTCCCTCATCGGTGCCCACCGCTCCCCCAAGCCATACTGCCCCGACCTACGTCCCGACCCACACCCCAACCTACGCTGCTTCACCGGTCACCGGCCGCAAATCTGGATCTGGCATCTGGGTCTGGCTACTGTTGATCCCGGTGATCCTCGGCGCAGGGACGGGCGGCTGGTGGCTAGCCAATCGCTTACTGTTGCCGGTGGATGAACCCTTCTCACCGGATGCGGGAGCTGTGGATGAAACAGAGCCGGAAGTGTCCTCAACTCTTCCTCCTGAGGAACAGGCCCGGCAGGCGGCCTTAGGCGAACGACGGCGACAGTTGGGGGTAGACTATGCCTTCCTGGTGAACCTCACCAACCAAACCTTTTTCGATCGCTATCCCGACCAGCGGGGGCAAACACTTTCCGATAGTCCTGAGGATGCCGACGGGCGATCGCAATGGACAGCGATTGCCTCCGAATGGCTCGACCAACTAGAAACTCACCTCAGTCCTACAGCACGGCAACGGCTTGGCCAATTTACGGCGGCAGATCGCGATCGCTGGCGGCAACAGGTGAATGAGCAGTTTGTCAGCGGTCGCGCCCTCAATGACCTCACCGACGCTCGCTTTTTCCACCTCTGGCCCGAGCAGCAGGGGCAAGACTTTCTGGAAACACCCATGGGCCAGGTCTGGCAAGCGATCGCCTTCGATTATGTAGACGCCATTGAACAGGGTACCGTGCTAGAGGAAGTTGTCTTTGAAGCAGGACAATTCAGCTCTGACCTCAGCGATCGCCTAGATCCCGGAGGCGGGCAGATCTATATCGCCAACTTGGGGGAACAGCAGTTTTTGCGCCTCGCCCTGCAAGCCCCGTCCGACAGTACGCGGCTATCGCTCTACCTACCGCGCCCCACTCCCGAACAACCGGTGCTGCTCGAAGATTCTTCCGACATGGTTTGGTCAGGGCAACTACCCCAAACCGGCTACTACGAAGTGGTGGTGGTATCTCGCCATGGAGAACCTTTGGACTATCAGCTATCCCTAGCGGTCGATAACATTTCCACAGAACCCATCGAGACCCCCGACCCCGATGAGGAGCCCCCCAAAAATTAAGCCGTCCCCGACGATCGTCCCATCTGCAAGGTCATCGTTTAAGATGCCTCAAAGTCCCTCGCCCTCTGGGAGGGGGATTTGGGGTGAGGGCAACATGGAGCAGGCCATCTACACATTGGTATCCGATCTGCAAAAAGCGATCGCCCTCCTAACCTGTGTCAACATCTCCTAGGGGCCACGCTTTGCAAACAGCCACAGGTCTTGGACAATGAGGACTTATACCGTTTGGCATATTAACCCATGAGTCCAGACCTCATCCAGCTTTTGGTGAACGGCATTGCGGTAGGCAGCATCATCGCCCTCGCCTCCGTTGGGCTGACCTTCACCTACGGCATTTTACGCCTCGCCAACTTCGCCCATGGCGACTTGATGACCCTCGGTGCCTATCTCACCCTCGTCGCCAACCTAAATGGGTTAAATATTTGGCTTGCCATGGTTGTGGGAGCGATCGGCACCATTCTAGTTGCCCTGCTCTGCGAACAATTGCTCTGGAGGCCCATGCGCGATCGCCGCGCTACCCCCACCACCCTGATCATTATTTCCATTGGACTCGCGCTATTTCTGCGCAATGGCATCATTCTGTTCTGGGGCGGCAGCAACCAAAGCTATGACCTACCGATCACCGCTGCCCTCGACGTCTGGGGCATACGCATCAAGTACTACAACCTAGTTGTCGTAGCTCTATCCGCCGTGGTGATTTTGGGGCTACATTATCTGCTGCAGCATACCAAAACAGGTAAAGCCATGCGCGCCGTCGCAGATAACATTGACCTAGCCCGCATCTCCGGCATTGACGTGGAAAGGGTGGTGATTTGGACTTGGGTAATCGCCACCGGTCTAACGGCCCTAAGCGGTGGCCTGTATGGTCTAATTACTGCCGTGCGTCCCAATATGGGCTGGTTCTTAATTTTGCCTATGTTTGCCTCAGTCATCCTCGGCGGCATTGGTAACCCCTACGGTGCCATTCTGGGAGCGCTGGTGATTGGCATGGCTCAGGAACTCAGCGTGCCGCTTTTGGGAGCCCAATATAAGCTAGGAGTTGCCCTAGGCATGATGATCTTGGTACTTCTTATTCGCCCCCAAGGCATCTTTCGCGGCACGATGTAGGAATCTGGATCTGGGACCATGGGAAAGATCCCCGATGTTTTTAAAAACATCGGGGATCTGTAGTCCAACCCGTACCTTCACAGCCACGGCTCAGTGAGCTGCTATCCCTGCTGCATATCTTGTAGATCGCCAGGACGGACGGTGATGGTTTGGGTATTGCCGTTGCGAATCACCCGCAGGCGCAGGGGTTGACCAACGCTGCTCCGTTCTACCGTGCGTTGGAGGTCTTCAGCCGTGGTAATGGTCTGCCCATCAATGTCCGTAATCACATCGCCGCGCCGTAGCCCAGCTTCCGCCGCAGGACTGTTGGGCATCACCCGCATCACCAACACCCCATTTACTTCCGGGAGTTGAATAGCGGCGTTCGGATCGTCATTGGACTGTTTCGCGAGGTCAGCGGTGAGCGATCGCATTTGGATGCCGATGTAGGGATGGGGAATGGTTTCCCCACGAGCTAGCTGATCTTTGATGGCCTTCACCGCATCGATGGGAATGGCAAAGCCGATACCCTCTGCATCGGCACGAATGGCGGTGTTGATGCCAATCACCTCACCTGCTTGGTTCAACAACGGCCCGCCCGAGTTACCAGGGTTGATCGCCGCATCAGTTTGGATGAAGTCCAAGCGCTTGTCGGGAATACCGATTTGGGCGCTGGAGCGATTCAAGGTGCTGACGATGCCCAGGGTGACCGTATTGTCCAAGCCTAGGGGATTGCCCACCGCGATCGCCCAGTCCCCCACTTCCACATCGCTGGAATTACCCAGGGGCGCAACCGGCAGATCACTGCCATCAATTTTGACCACTGCCAAATCGGAGGGTTCATCCACACCCCGCACTTCCCCCTGAAGGGTGCGGCCATCCTTGAGTGTGACACTGACGCTATCGGCACCGCTCACCACATGGGCATTGGTAAGCACAATACCGCTGGCATCAACGATAAACCCAGAGCCTTGCCCCTGCTGGCGATATTGTTGGGGCATCTGGGAGGGAAAATTGTCGCCAAAGAATTGCCGAAAGAAAGGATCATCAAAAAACGGATCGGTTTGAAACCCAGTAGACACGGTACGTTCTGTGTCAATCCGCACCACGGCTGGGCCAACCCGCTGCACCGCTGCGGAGACAAAATTGTGGCCGCCTCGCACCTCCGTGGGGGTCGGCACCTGGGCGGCAGGAACTTGGGCGATCGCTGGACTAGCCAGAGCCGCAACCGATCGCCCACCAATCACCTGAAAGCTAACGCCCACAAATACCAAACCTGCTAGCAACGACAGGACAAGGGTTCTGAGACCTTGCTTCATACCAATCCTTGCCTTAATTCGCTTCATCCAAACCATACTCTGCTCTCCACAGATGAAACCATTGACCTCGCATCACGCCCAGCAATATTGCCCAGATAGGTTGCGGTGCGCTTGTACAGCTCTCCTGACCAGCTTTGCCTGTAGATAAGATGGCAGAGCGATCGCCGGAGCCGTTGCATGTACCTTCTTAGAATTATTTTCGATCAGGAGAGTTCCTGGCATCGGGGGATAACCGAATCGTCAGTCCGGCGATCGCCATGGCTTCGATCCCTGCCAACTCTCCCACCATCGACCGAGCCAGGGCAAGACGCAGACCTAGAGCTTATGGATCCATGCCCATCTCTTCAACAAACTCTAGGCCCACAAAGGCGATCGCTACTGCAACTCGTTGAGCATCTCTTCTGTTTTCGCAACGCCTTCAGCGTTGCCTTGCTGACGGTAGAGCTCTAAGGCGGTTTCAAACACCGTCACCGCATCATAGGACAGCGCTCGCTGAATGAGTGCCTCCCCCAAGCCATAAAATCCGTCTGGATCGTTAGGCGCTAATTCGGTATAGCGGCGATAGGCAACGCTGGCCCAGAGGGGATTCTCGTCCTCCAAGAGCGCGCTGCCCAACAGCCGATAGGCTTCGGGCATATCTGGCTGAACGCGGGTGGCTTGCTGATAGGCAGCGATCGCTGCGGTCAGATCACCTTGGGCGCGACGGATATCACCCACTTGGAGATGGGCCCGCCCATTACGGCTATTCCGACGAATCGCTTCCTCAAAGGCCGTGAGCGCTTCTGGCATGTTCCCTAAGTTCACTAGAGCAATGCCCAGGTTGAGGTAGGAGTCGCTGCGGGGGGTAATGGCAACCGCTTGCTGTAAGGCAGAGACGGCCTCTTGGTGTTGCCCTTGCTGGATGTAAGCCACACCCTGATATTCATAAGCTCGACTATCATTAGGACGCAGAGACTGCAACTGACGCAGGGCCGTTAGAGCTTCATCGTAGCGTTCTGCCCGCACCAGCACCACCCCTAAACCGAGGAAGGCGTCGCTGTAGTCCGACGATAGCTGGGTAGCACGGCGATAGGCTTCGGCAGCGGCGTCATAGTTCCCCAGATTTGCCTGGCTATAGCCTAGGGCATAGTAAAAATCAGCATTGTCCGATTCCAAGGCGATCGCCTGCTCATAGGCGGCGGCAGCTTCTTGATAGTCACCTTGATTGGCATAGGCAAAGCCGATACCGGAGTAGATGCGAGCATTATCTGGCTCCAGGGCGATCGCCTGCTGGTACACAGCCAGAGCCGCGCCATAATCTCCCGCGGCCACCAGGTCTCGTCCTTCGTCTAACAGGTCATTGAGCTGTTCATTACCGCTCGATGCTTGACTGATGAGTACCGGGGGCGATTGGGCCCAGACCGGGAGGGCGATCGCCTGCGTGGCCATCAAAACACTTAGGGTCAATGCAATTCGGTTTACCATGGGTATAACTCTAGCTCCTCAATGCTGCTAGTTTACGTCGCTCGTTCAGCCCATCCGGTTAGCTTCGGTGGATTTATGGGGCATGAAACGGGACGTGAATGGTTCGTTGTGGGAAGATGTATCGTTAGTGAATGTAGCCTATGATCTTAACAACAACTGACGTCCTTCAGGGACAAATTGTGGACGCCTATCTAGGAATTGTTACCGCTGAGGTGGTCTACGGCAGTAATGCGCTGCGAGACTTCTTTGCTGGCATCCGCGACATCATTGGCGGACGTACCGGCAGCTATGAGCGCGTCTTCGAGAAGGGGCATCAGGATGCACTCAAAGAGTTGGAAGAACGAGCAGCCCGCCTAGGAGCCGATGCGGTGATCGGCATTGAAATCGATACCGGCACCATCAACATCGACGATCGCGGAGCGCTGTTGCTAGTCACCGCCAGCGGCACGGCGATTAGGCTTCGGGCGCAGTAACCGTAAACCCCATCTGGGCTAGCCCCTGGCGCAAACGATGGGCTTCCACCGGATTCTGAGCTTGGTGGAGGGCGATCGCCTTTTGAAATGCAGCCAATCCTTCGGGCATTTTCCCTAGCTTAAAAAGGGTTACGCCTAGGTTTTGGTACGCTTCGGCATAGTCGGGCTGGAGTTGAATCGCTTGGTCATAGTGGGCGATCGCCTCTGGAAACCGACCCATGCCCTTCAGGGTCAAACCCAAGTTGTAATGGCCGATGGCAAAGTTGGGGTCAATCTCCACCATGGCACGAAAGGCCGCCTCTGCCCCCGCCAGATCTCCCGCCGCCCGCCGCAGACTACCGAGGTTGTTGTAGGCTCCTAGCTTTAAAACCGGAAAAATAGCTTGCTGAATGGCCGCTTGATAATGCTGGGCCGCTTGATCAACATGGGTGAGCTGGCTGTAGGCAATGCCCAAGTGGTAGTGCAGCTCATAGGCCACCGATGGATCCAAGTTGCTCTCTTGCAAACCTCGCTCCAACAATTCCACCCCATCCCGCACCCGCTCCATCTGCACATAGAGCGCCCCTAATTTACTACAGGCATAGGGATCGCCGGGGTGGGTGACGAGAAATCGCTCCATGGCCAGCCGCGCCTTGTTCAGCTTATGGCGACTGGCGATCGCCTCTGCCGTATAGCCGTGGTGCAACATGGCGACGCCGGGAAGGTTGGCCACCGTCCAGTGAGCCTCTTGGCGCATCAACTCCGCCACGCTATCGTCCACCATGGCATGGTAAGGCCGGGAAAAAGACAGCCTAGGATGGCGGCGAAAGAGGCGAGATACCAAAGAATAAGGCGATTGGGCTGCACCAATTTCCTGGCGCACTAAATTCACCACCAAGCCATTGGGATCAGCGATCGCCTCCCGCAACCGCGCCCCCACCCCAGGAACCAGTTGTTCATCCGCATCCAGCACCAGCACCCAATCCCCCGTGGCATGAGCGAGACAGGCATTACGGGCCGCCGCAAAGTCATCACACCACAGAAAATAATGCAGCTTAGCCCCGTAGGCTTCCGCAATATCCGGCGTGTCGTCTGCCGAACCGGTGTCGAGAATCACCAGCTCATCCACCACATCCATGACGCTATCCAGACAGCGCCGCAGATTCTCTTCCTCATTTTTGACAATCATGCACAGGCTTAGGGTGGGTGCCTCACTCATGGTGTATGCCTCAACAAACGGCTTGGATCTCCTTCCACAGGATCGATCAACTCTGGGACAGGACAGCGCACCCCCACCACAAACAATCCCAACGCTACAGCCCCATAGGAACATGACATGTAAAACCATGTCCCCATGACTCAGCTCTGGATAAGAACATCCCAGGGACTACGCTGGCTGAGCGAAGCCGTTTGTCCTGAGGACAGGCTACGCCAACGTGAAACGTCTCCCTTCGGAAGAAAGCCACAACCCAACCATCGCCCCTGCCAAACCCTTAAAGCTTCGTGCCACACTCCGAGCAGAAGCGATGAGTAGGCTCATTCGCATGGCCACAGCTCGAACAAACAGCCGTCGTCGGTGCCGCCTCAGATCCCGCCAGTGTCGGCAACCCCAGCATTTGATCATTGCTCTTGCCGGGAGCCACCATGGGATAGCAGTTTTCATCACGGCAAACCCGCACATCCATCAGCACCGGACCGTCATGCTCCAGCATGATAGCGATCGCCTCTGCCAGTTCTTCACGGGTATTCACGACCATACCCTTAACCCCAAAAGCCTCCGCCAGCTTCACAAAATCGGGCATACCCGGCTGCATATTCGACGACGAATAGCGCTCGCCGTAGAACGTTTGCTGCCACTGACGCACCATACCCTGCCAGCCGTTGTTAATAATCACGGTCTTGGCGGCAATGCGATACTGCGCCAAGGTCGCTAGCTCCTGCAAATTCATCTGGAAGCTGGCATCACCGCTGATACAGATCACCTGCTCATCCGGCAGCGCCATCTTCGCGCCCATCGCTGCCGGCAGACCATAGCCCATGGTGCCTAGCCCAGCGCTGGAAATCCAACGACGCGGGCCATTTTTAAGGAACTGGGCCGACCACATCTGATGCTGTCCCACATCGGTGGTGTAGTAAGCATCGGGAGCCTGACGGCTAAGCTCCACAATCACCTCTTGGGGCGACAGTTGATCGGCATAGTAAGGCACCTGCAGCGGATAGTCATGCCGCCATTGGTTAATGCGGTCTAACCAGGCTTGGGTTTGGGCAGGCTCAGGCTGAATGTGGGAGTCGAGGTCGCGCTGTAAAAGACCACTCAACACCTGACGCACATCGCCCACAATGGGCACATCCGGAATGCGATTCTTACCCACTTCTGCCGGATCAATATCCACATGGATGACCTTCGCCCGAGAGGCAAACTCATCCAGCTTGCCGGTAACTCGGTCATCAAACCGGGCTCCCACCGCAATCAGCAGGTCACATTCACTCACCGCAAAGTTGGCATAGGCGGTGCCATGCATCCCCAACATACCGACGGCAAGGGGATGGTGTTCATCAAAAGCGCCCTTGCCCATCAAGGTGGTGGTGACGGGTATACCGTAGCGCTCGGCTAAGGTACGAATTTCTCCATGGGCCGAGGCAGCGATCGCCCCTCCCCCCACATACAGCAAAGGCTTCTTAGCTTGGCGGATCAGGCTGAGCGCTTGGTTAAACTGACGCGGATTGCCCTTCACCGTTGGCCGATAGCCCGGCAGGTTTACATGCCCCGGCTCCACCGGCACATAGTCAAATTCCTCCAGCCCCACATCCTTGGGCACATCAATCAACACCGGCCCCGGCCGCCCCGTCGCGGCAATGTAAAAGGCTTCCGCCACAATCCGGCCCATGTCTGCCGGATTGCGCACTACGTAGGAATGTTTCACGATTGGCAGGGTAATGCCAAAAATATCGGTTTCCTGAAACGCATCGGTGCCGATCGCAGCCCGAGACACCTGCCCGGTGACCACCACCATGGGAATCGAGTCCATCTGGGCTGTAGCAATACCGGTAACGAGGTTCGTTGCGCCGGGGCCAGAGGTACCGAAGCAAACGCCTACCTGCCCGGTCGCCCGAGCATAGCCATCGGCCGCGTGGGAGGCACCTTGCTCATGGCGCACCAAAATATGCTGGATACCGCCGGCCTCCTCAGCCCGATAGAGTTCATCGTAAATAGGCAGAATGGCCCCGCCGGGATAGCCAAAAATATGCTTGACCCCATGACGGCGTAGGCTATCGATGAGAGCAAAGGCTCCGGTGACCCGTACCGACGACGAAGAAGTGGACGTCGGGCTCGATACGGTGGATGAAAGGGCGCTTTTGGTTGCAGTGCTGTTGGAATGCATGGAGAAAGCCTCAGCCATAGCCAGTGTGGACGGATGAAAGGACAGACCTGGATTTTCAGAGAATTGTTAATATTTCAGTCTAATGCCGATGCTTTGATGCTGTCGAGGGTCAGAGGGATGAAGTTTAGTATTCTCAACAACAGTTTTTTGTCCATCGGCTTGCCATACTCCCTTAATTTGCATCTTACCCTCGAACACCTTTTTCCTTACAGAGACTGTTACGCAGGTGGTTAGCAACTGCTGACATGGTTCCGCCCAAGATCGCGTCCCAATCCTAAAGGTCAGACAGGAGGTGCAAGATGCGAAGCCAGGGACTGCCGCAGCCAAGCCGCAGCCGTGGTGCGTTCAGCAGGCAGGCCGATCGGGCAAGACGGCTGACCCAGTGCCGGACGGACGGCCCAGCCCGTTGCCGTATGGGGCGATCGCCATAGATTTAAATGAGCCACCGGTGGATCGGCATAGAAGCCATGGGTCGTGCCCCCAAAGGGACAAGAACTCCAGTGGGTGAAGGCATCATGGCTGACACGATAGACCGGGAAAGGCGCATAGAGCGGTACCCCCCAACCATCCACAGCAATCAACTGCTGCAGAGGATAGCCCCGAGCATACCAAGCCCAAGCGACACCGATCGCCCCCACCACCCCCGCGCTAAACGCCAACACCGTCAGTGGGGAGGATAGATCGGGCTGCGATCGCATCAAAACATCCCACCCATGCGCAGCAGAATAGGGAGGCTGATCCGCCGGAACAATTAGCGGTTCGGGGAGCGATCGCCCCAAGTCGTCGAGCAACCCTTGGGTGAGATGGGGGTCATGGATGCCAGGACAAATCAAGAGAGTCACCTGGACTGCACCTCCCACAGCCTCAGGTGTATCCCACGTTGGCACATCTGTCCCTCATCCCCCAGCCCCTTCTCCCAAAAACGGAGAAGGGGAGCCGGATTCAAAGTCCCTCGCCCTTCCTGGGAGAGGGATTTAGGGTGAGGGCTGCAAAACTGGGACACCCCCCACAGACGCTCTCTCAGATCAAGGCACTGCTGGTGAGAGCGATCGCCTAGATGAAGACTATGCTTCATCCTCCTCCATCCCTTGACCATTCACTTGTTTAAGACGAATGTGCTTACGTCCTAAAGAAATTTCAAACTCATCCCCAGGCTTGAGATCCATTTGCTTGGTATAAGCCGAACCAATGAGGAGGTTACCGTTAGCCTGTACTGTAATTCGATAGCTGGCGCTGCGCCCACCGCGGCCATTCTGACCTTGTTTTCCATCTAGTTCAATGCCCTCTGCTTCGATCAGAGCATTGAGAAACTTCATCATATTAACCCGCTCTACTCCACCCTTCGTAACGGTGTAGTAACCACACTCTTTTGCAGTTTGGTCTTTAGGCAAATGCTCTAATTCCTTGACCTTGGCTAAGAGTGCTTCGCCCGTTAGCAGCTCGATCTTCTTCTTTTTACTCATTCACTTACTATCGCGATCGTCAATCAACAAAAAGTAGAAACGGCACGACACCATCGGAAGCAGAAGGAATCCTTCTAACCCTGCACCCAACTGGAGACTGGCTCTCCCTCTTTTGACATCCATCAGACAAAAGAGCCAATCCCGTTTACCACCCATGTCAAACAAGGATCAGAATTTAGAGGAAGACGATAAAGAAGCCTATTGCCAAGATGAAATGCTTCTCATCTAAAGGTCTTCAGACGGTATTCAATTGATGGTACTAAGAGAACTTTCTAAGGCGATCTTCGTCTACGAACCTACTGCGCTCTTGCTACCGTTCCTTCGATCTATATTACACCTATAAACTTACCGTCTCATGCTAATTTCTATTAGTTTTGCTTAAAAAGAAGCTTGGTCTTGTAAGTTTACAAGCTTGGAGAAATGCAGAACTTACCATTGGCTTTGATAGGATTGGTCGTGCAATGCAGAGACGCGATCGCTCCCTGATTTATCATTCCCTGTCTGCCAAAAACAATCTGTTCATCGGCTTAGCCTAGGTTGTCGAAACAGGGGATGAGAAGGATGACCTAGTCATCGGTGAGTAACGGCGGGCAACAGCTAGCGCGTATGATCAAGATCGTTGACTGCGGTGCCCCTATGAAGCTCACCACCCGCGGGCACTATAGTGTGAAAGCCCTCCTAGATTTAACCTTTCAGCCCAACTACGGCCCTGCATCCGTTCGGGCGATCGCCCAACGGCAAGATCTACCGCCCCCCTACCTCGAAAAGCTGCTGATTCAGCTACGGCGGGCGGGACTCGTGGAATCAGTGCGCGGAGCCCATGGTGGCTATCGTCTAGCGCGATCGCCCGCCAGCATTTCCCTCGGGCAGATTCTAGATGCCGTAGGCGAAACCGTAGAGCCCTTGCCGCGTCATCTTCCCAGCGCCGATCATGCCCAAGACTGGGTCACCCATACCATTTGGCACCGGCTCCACGAAACCATGAAGCAGGCGCTCTACACTGTATCGCTCGAAGATCTGTACTACGACGCCCGCAGTTGGCAAGCTGCCCAGGGAGAGGCGATCAGCTTTGTGGTGTAGCATCGCTTCGCTGAGTCTGGTTGCTGATCGGCAGTTTGTCATGTTTCATCCGGCTCTGAACCTCACGCTACCGATACCTAACCGAATACCTAGATAAGGACTGCGCTAGATCATCTCAACGAGGTTGGTGGGGCAGACAGCGATCGCCCTCCCCTAGGGTTTTCCTGTATGCTAGTTAACTGCACCCATTGTGATGACTGAATTTGACCATGGTCGCCCTTACTCGCTCGTCCACTGCATTTCCTTTATCAGCCGTTGTTGGTCAAGAGGCCATTAAGCTAGCGCTGCTGCTGGCGGCAGTTGATCCAGGGTTGGGCGGTGTGGTAATTGCCGGGCGGCGAGGCACAGCAAAATCAGTGATGTCCCGCGCTATCCATGCTCTCTTGCCGCCCATTGAGGTGGTTCAAGGCTCCTGCTGCAACTGCGACCCCCTCCACCCCGATCAGTGGGATGACGACACCCTACAGCGGTTGGCCGACCTGCCCCCCGTAGAGTCAACAGATGGTCTTGCACCTCCCTGTCCCCTACCCACCGAGATTGTACCGGCACCCTTCATCCAGATTCCCCTCGGCGTCACGGAGGATCGCTTGATTGGGTCTGTAGATGTGGCCCAGTCCATTCAGCGGGGAGAGACGGTGTTCCAGCCGGGGCTGTTGGCGGAGGCAAATCGTGGCGTTCTGTATGTCGATGAAATTAATTTGCTGGATGATCAAATTGCTAACCTGCTGCTGTCGGCCTTAACCGACGGGCGCAATTTGATTGAACGGGAAGGCATCAGTTTTCAGCATCCCTGCCGACCTCTGCTGATCGCCACCTACAACCCCGAGGAGGGAGAGTTGCGATCGCATCTTTTAGATCGCATTGCCATTGCCCTATCCGCCGATGCGGTGCTGGGGTTGGATGAACGGGTGATGGCGGTGGAGCAGGCCACGAGCTATGCCGAAACGCCCCAGGCCTTTCTGGCCCAGTATGACGAAGAGCTAGATGGTCTCAAAACCCAAATCTTGCTGGCGCGGGAATGGTTGAAAGACGTTCGGATTAAGCCAGACCAAATTGCCTACTTGGTGAACGAAGCCATGCGGGCAGGGGTGCAGGGGCACCGAGCCGAACTGTTTGCCGTGCGGGTGGCCAAGGCCCATGCAGCTTTTGATGGCCGGGTGGATGTCACCGCCGACGATCTGCGCCGAGCCGTGGAGTTGGTGATTGTGCCCCGAGCTACGGTGGTACAAACGCCGCCGGAGGAAGAACAGCCCCCGCCCCCACCGCCACCGCCCAACCAGCCCGATGCCTCGGATCAAGATCAGGACGAGCCCGAAGATCAAGAGGAGCAGGAGGAAGAGCAGGACGAACCGGAGGATCAGCAAGAAGAGGAACCGCCGGGCGTGCCGGAAGAGTTTGTCTTCGATCCAGAAGGGGTGATTCTCGACCCTAACGTGCTGTACTTTGCCCAGATGGCCAACCGTCAGGGTAAGTCGGGTTCCCGAGGCATGATTTTCTCCGAAGATCGGGGGCGCTATATCAAGCCCATGCTGCCCCGCGGTCAGGTGCGCCGCATTGCCGTGGATGCTACCCTGCGATCGGCCGCGCCCTACCAAAAGGCCCGCCGGGAACGCCAGCCCAACCGCCGGGTGATTGTGGAACAGTCGGATATTCGCGCCAAGCGCCTGGCCCGCAAGGCCGGATCCCTGGTGATTTTTGTGGTGGATGCGTCGGGTTCTATGGCGCTGAACCGGATGCAGTCGGCTAAGGGGGCGGTGCTGCGGCTGTTGACCGAGGCCTACCAAAACCGCGATCAGGTGGCGCTGATTCCCTTCCGGGGTGAACAGGCCGAGGTGTTGCTGCCCCCAACCCGATCGATCGCAGCAGCCAGTCGACGGCTGGAGCGAATGCCCTGCGGCGGTGGATCGCCCCTGGCCCACGGTCTCACCCAGGCGGTACGGGTGGGCACCAATTCCCAAAAGTCTGGCGATGTGGGACAGGTGGTAATCGTGGCGATTACTGACGGCCGAGGCAATATTCCCCTAGCGCGATCGCTGGGTGAAACCATTCCTGAGGGCGAAAAGCCCAATATTAAGGAAGAGTTGCTGGATATTGCCGGGAAGGTGCGCGCCACAGGCATGCAGCTTTTGGTGATTGACACCGAGAATAAATTTGTCTCCACCGGCTTTGCCAAGGAGTTGGCGAAACAGGCCGGCGGCAAGTACTACCATCTGCCCAAGGCCAACGATCAGGCGATCGCTGCCATGGCCATGGGGGCGCTGTCAGATCTGCGATCGTGATGGTGGTCTAATCAATCGGTTCAGGCATCCTAATGGGATGACCCGTGAGTCGATGTGTTGCGATCGCCAAAGTGCAGGACAATAGTAGGCATAGATCAAACACGGGGGAGCGATCGCCCGGTTTTGGGCAAAGACGATCTGGCGGTGAGCAAGGGTTGCTGGATCCGTTGCCCGCAATCATTATGGAAGGACACCGGTTGCTATGGATAAGCTAATTCGAGGGCTGCGCAACTTTCAAACCCAGTATTTCTGTCAGCATCGGGAGCTGTTTGAGCAACTGGCCCACGGGCAAAAACCTCGGGTGCTGTTCATCGCCTGTTCCGATTCTCGGGTGGAACCCAACATCATCACCCAGACGGACATCGGGGATTTGTTTGTCATCCGCAATGCGGGCAATATTGTGCCCCCCTACGGCTCCACCAACGGCGGTGAAGGAGCATCCATTGAATATGCCATTCACGCGCTGAATATCGAGCAGGTGGTGATCTGCGGTCATACCCACTGCGGAGCCATGAAAGGTCTACTCAAGCTCGACAGCATTCGAGATACCATGCCCCTCGTGTGCGACTGGCTGAAACATGCCGAAGCTACCCGTCGCCTGATCCGCGAGAACTATTCCAACCTAGAAGGCGAGGAGCTGGAAGACCTCACCGTGGCGGAGAACGTGCTCACCCAAATTGAAAACCTGAAAACCTACCCGGTGATCCATTCTCGACTGTCTCAGAAGAAGATTAAGCTTCATGCCTGGGTCTACAACATTGAAACCGGCACCGTCATGACCTACGACCCCGAGTCCCACGGCTTTACACCGGTCAACGATGAACATCCCATTTGTTCTATCGAATTTTCTCCCACGGAGTCGCCCTCGGTGCGTAGAGACAGTGGGGTTCCTGCCGCTGCTGCCAGCCGGGATCCCAAGCCGGTGTACGAATCATCCTGGCTGCCTCCCGAGCAACTAGAGCGCATCTATCGCGGGTCTACCTCTCGGCATTAATCTAGCGATTAGCGATCGCTGTCCTAGATTCACCGCCAGAGGTCGATCGTCACCCTTCATCGTTGAACCTATGGTTACCAACCGCTGGACATCTGCTGACCATGCGCTGCAATATCTGCGCCGGGCCGATTCCCTTCCCCATCGCACCGAAGGGGAAGGAGTGCTTTTAGATCACGTCCCCCAGGATGTTCGGCGCATTCTGGATATTGGTACCGGCGATGGGCGACTGTTGGCGCTGCTGAAATGCGATCGCCCCCAGACCCAAGGCGTGGCCCTGGATTTTTCCCCAACCATGCTAGAGGCGGTGCGATCGCGCTTTGCCGACGACGCCACGGTGGAGATTGTGGCCCATAACCTAGAGGAACCGCTGCCGGAACTGGGCACCTTTGACGCCATTGTCTCTAGCTTTGCCATTCATCACCTCGGGGACGCCCGCAAGCGATCGCTCTACGGTGAAATTTTTGATCGCCTAGAGCCGGGGGGCATCTTCTGCAACCTAGAGCATGTCTCGTCTCCCACGCCCCGATTGCATGAGCAATTTCTGCGATCGCTGAGCATCGATCCCAAAGACGACGATCCGTCTAATCAGCTTTTGGACGTTGAAACCCAGCTCACTTGGTTACGGGAGATTGGCTTTGATGACGTAGACTGCTATTGGAAATGGCTAGAAATGGCGCTGTTGATGGGCGTCAGGCCCGCCCTGTCGGCATCCTGATCGACCATCGGTTAAAGATTATCGCGAAGATTCTTGCGATCGCCAGGATCAGTCGATGCCAACGATAGGATAATAGGAAGATTCTGAACACCGATTCCACTCTGTCATAACCGTGGAATAAAGGGTGACCAGGGGAGCGATCGCATCCCCACTGGCGATCCGCGTCAGACATCCCGCTGAGAATTGACCGTGAGGCGACTAGTTTTAAGGAGAGTGTTTTGGTTACCAGCCCTGTTTTTACAACCACAAAATCAGAAGAAATCTTTGCCGCCGCCCAAAAACTCATGCCCGGTGGCGTGAGTTCACCAGTGCGGGCCTTTAAGTCCGTGGGAGGGCAGCCGATTGTCTTCGACCGCGTCAAAGGTGCCTACATCTGGGATGTAGACGGCAATCAATATATTGACTACGTCGGCACGTGGGGCCCCGCCATCTGTGGTCACGCCCACCCCGACGTATTGGCGGCTCTCCATGATGTGCTCGACAAAGGCACCAGCTTTGGCGCACCCTGCTACCTAGAAAACGTGCTGGCAGAAATGGTGATCGACGCCGTACCCAGCATTGAAATGGTGCGCTTTGTCAACTCCGGCACTGAAGCTTGTATGGCCGTGCTGCGCTTAATGCGGGCCTTCACCGGTCGCGACAAGATCATTAAATTTGAAGGCTGCTACCACGGTCACGCCGATATGTTCTTGGTGAAGGCCGGATCTGGGGTTGCCACCCTCGGTCTGCCCGACTCCCCCGGCGTCCCCAAGGCAGCTACCCAAGCTACCTTGACCGCGCCCTACAATGACCTGGAAGCAGTAAAAGCCCTGTTTGCCGAGAATCCCAACGAAATCGCTGGGGTGATCCTAGAACCCGTAGTGGGCAACTCCGGCTTCATTCCCCCCGATGCCGGTTTTCTGGAAGGACTGCGGGTGCTCACCCAAGAACATGGCGCGCTGCTAGTGTTCGACGAAGTGATGACCGGCTTCCGCATTGCCTATGGCGGTGCCCAAGAGCGTTTTGGCGTCACCCCTGACCTCACCACCCTCGGGAAAATCATCGGCGGCGGCCTACCTGTGGGAGCCTACGGCGGTCGGCGCGACATCATGGACATGGTGGCTCCGGCTGGGCCCATGTATCAAGCGGGCACCCTATCGGGCAACCCCCTAGCCATGACGGCGGGCATCAAAACCCTAGAACTGCTGCGCCAGCCTGGCACCTACGAGCAGCTCGATCGAATTACCAAGAAGCTAGCTGAGGGGATGCTGGCGATCGCCCAAGAAACGGGTCACGAGGCCTGCGGTGGGCAAATCAGCGCCATGTTCGGCTTCTTCTTCAACGCTGGCCCGGTGCATAACTACGAAGATGCTAAGACGTCGGATCTAGCCAAATTTGGTCGCTTCCATCGCGGCATGTTGGAACAAGGCGTGTACCTGGCTCCATCCCAGTTTGAAGCCGGCTTCACCTCCTTGGCCCACACCGACGAGGACATCGATCGCACCCTAGAAGCAGCGCGTACTGTGATGTCGAAGCTGTAGGGTTCTATCCAGTTCAGCCCATCATCGTCCTATTAGTTAGCTGATGTCCAGTTCCCCTGGTTGACTGATAAAACTCCGAAAACCCTCACCCCAAACCCCTCTCCCGTTCTGGGAGAGGGGCTTTGAAAGCACTTTCTTGCTCCCCTTCTACCCTTGTGGGAGAAGGGGCTGGGGGATGAGGGGAAACGCTAGGTCAACCAATCACCCTAGCCCTCTCCCATATTTGGGAAAGGGCTGGGATGAGGGGTAGATCGGGTAGCCTAGCTAGATGTGAAATCACTCCTCGCGCTGTACAAACTCAGCGGTATTCACGACATCGCTGGGAGCGTAGTCAATCCGGTAGTTGGCGATCGCGATCGTTGCATCGATCTCATCCGTGGCACCTGGAAAAGCGGCGATCGCTGCTTCTGGATTGCTGAAGCAAAACCACAGACGGCGTTCATCAAAGTCAAAGCGCGGAAGCGATGAACGAGTTTCATCCACATTGAAACAGGGCGTTCCCTCCAGTGCGCCTGGAAACAGAAACTCCGGGTCGTAGATGCCGCTCACCGTCGTGGTGCCCTCAAACTCAGCCCAGCCTGAAATAATCTGATTGTTGTCACCATGGAACATCACCTCAAGACCGGTGAGTTCTAGCCCAGCAATGCGATCGCCCACCTGGACAGCTTGAGGATCAAACGAGGTAGGCTGATTCCCATCATCTGCTGGCTCATCCTCAGGAGGCACCTCAGGCACCGGGGGCAATTCGGGCGGCACATCGGAAGGCTCTCCACATGCCCCTAGTCCCCCAATAAGACTAGCTAAGCACCAGCCTAGACCACGTTGAACATTGAGCCTCATACATTATTCTCCCTATCGTTATTGCAGCTAGGCATCACAACCCGTTACTGCAACCCCAGCAGCCAGCCCGCCAGCGATCGCCCTCGGCTTTGGGGCGTGATCAACTGGTGCCACACCCAGCGCACCGTCCAGCGATTGAAGCGAGGCAACACAGAGGCACGGCAAAAACTCCAGATCATCATCAGTCCCACAGAGGCGATCGCGCCTAGGGCAAGCTGTGGCAAGGCCAGCAACGGTTCAGTCACCAAAAGAGGCAGGCTGTGCCCACAGTTCACCAGAAATACAGACAGACTGCCTCCAACCATAATTTTATCAATGTAAACAGAGATACTCAGGCGCAGTTGATGCAGCAGTTGTCCTGAGAGCCAGTGGTGAACGGCAATCATCTCCCCACAGCGGGGATGACTGAGGGCATGATGGCTAATTTGCTGGAGCAGATCGCCATCAATGGATAGCACCGTGCGCACCACCCGTTGGGCGTCCCCATCCTTGCCGTCATGGTAGACCGTACAAAAGCTCATACCAGACTGGGCATAGGCGATCGCCCTTGCTCTTGTTCGGCGATAGGTTGGCGGAATCACCTGATACAGAGTTGCCTGGCGAATTGTAGAACGGAGCTGATCTGGCAGTTGAGGAGCACGCTTTTGATGGCAGGCTTCGGTCAGCCGATCTAGCCCAACCGGGGTGAAATGAAACTCGAATTCACCATGTTCCGCCGTAATCAACACCTGTTCGCCCACCGGCATGGCTAGATCAGATGAGGCGATCGCCTGTCTCTCCGTGGCCGTCGTCTTAGACCGAGGAGCCATCCTGCGTCCCAGCCATTGCCCCAGCCCCTTGCCACCTTGCACCAAGCCCACCCGTAGCACATTCAAGGTTTGCCCTAGCAAAATGCCCACAGCTTTGAGCTTAATGGATAGGCGGTATCCCCCCTGGATAACCGTCACCGTGCGGCTAACCGCAGCCAAGGCATCCCGAATGGTCAGCGATCGCTCTTGTTCCAGAGGAGCAAACCCAAGTTGGTACGGCACCATGAGTTTCGAGGGAGGGTCAGATTGGGTCATTGGGCGATTGCGAACGGCCTGTGTCACTACCAGGGCGCAAAATCACACGTTGCACCAAGTCAAATAAGAATTTGAGCAACTCTCGCCAGTTGGATTCTCCTGATGTGACAGCTTCGCTATGCACATGAATCAGAAATTCCTTATCTTGAGCCGAGAGGCGATCGGAAAACAGTTGTTCATGAAACCGGTTGATGACATCGCCATCTAATTGAATCACCGTTTGGGCGTAGATAATATCCGTAATGTTGTTTTGATCCGCCCGCTCCCCACCCATAAGAGCTTCCATTTCACTCAGCTTGCGCAAATTTCGGAGAAACTCACCATCGGATAGCAGCATCTCTACAATGGGCTGATCGGTCGGATTGTTAGGATCCGGCACTATATTTACCGAGGTCATCCCCATTTTCTGCATACAGTCCTTACAAGAACTCTGCAGGCTGCGCCGCAGGGGTTGATACTTACTAGACTCCCCATGACTGTGATACATGACGTACAGATCTTGATAGGCTTCCTCCGGCAAGAACTTCGCCCCAGTAATTGTTGAAACAACCATCGTATTCACTTCTAGAGCCGTGATGTCATTAAGCACCTCCGCTAGCGCATTGGCAAATCGCTCAATTTGCTGAACTGCGCCCCGAACTAGCGAATTTGGCTGTGCCTGAGCAGCCGATCGCGGGGTAGGCGGAATGGCGGAAACGGGAGGCGTTGAACGAGATCTCGAGGATGTCATCGGTGAATGTCCTGAGGTGAACCGGCAGGTCGTTTGGTGAGACCATGCAGAAGCATGCGATCGCTCTGAGGCTCACGACAGAAGCTGATCACCTAGTGCGATCGCCATATGATACTGTATTCTTCCTCAAAGTGGCCGGAGCCCCTAGGAATTCAGATCATCCCAAGGGTCGGGTAGATTTGAAGGATGTTGAGGATGCTCGGTGGGAGCTGATGACGATGATTTCATCGGATCGGCCGATCCTTCCATGGCCTCCCAAAGATCGCTAAGGTCCACCTCTTCATCTAGCAGTTGCTCTACCGTCCCATCCGGATCGGCTGTTTGGTCAAACAATTCTTCTAATTGTTGCTCCGTAGAGGTCAGTTCATCCTGCAGATCCAGCAACATATCAGGTTCATCTGGAGCAGCATTGGGCTCTAGCTCCAGATCGGTGAATAAACCTAGAGGATCGGCATCATCATCCGCCGACTCATCGTCAGCATTCAAATTAATCCAGTCCAAGTTTTCCACAGAACTCGCTGAAGAGCTGGGCTGATCTGAGAGGATAAGGGGTTCGTCCTGCGGCAGGTCGAACGATATAGCGGCAGGATCATCCGTGCTGCTGGGCAGATCGTCCATCAATGAAAAGGGTTCATCATCAGCATCAGACTCATCCAAGTCATTCATTTGCTCCATCAGCTCACCGAAGTCCATATCGTCTGAAGCTTCCAAAACCTCAGGCTCTTGCTGCTCCACAGACGGGATGGCAAAGGGATCCAGGTCAGCTTCTACATCAACGCCCTCGGCAGAAGGCTCGAAATGCGACAGATCTAGATCATCCACCTCAGCGATCGCTTCGGGCTCTAATGTTGGAAACAACCCCTCGTCTACATCTGAGTCGGGAGCGATCGCTTCTGGCTCCGGTTCAGCAAACAGCTCTTCGTAATCGTTCGAGTCGGAATCGAGAGCGATCGCTTCGGGTTCTGATTCAGCAAATAGCTCTTCATAAACTTCCGAGTTCGAGTCAGGAGCGATCGCCTCTGACTCCGATTCAGCAAACAGCTCTTCGTATACGTCGGAATCGGAGTCGGTATCGAGAGCGATCGCTTCAGGTTCCGGTTCAGCAAACAGCTCTTCGTAGTCGTCCGAGCCTGTGTCGAGAGCGATCGCTTCTGGCTCTGACTCAGCAAACAACTCTTCGTATACGTCGGAATCGGAGTTGGAATCGGAATCGAGAGCGATCGCCTCGGGTTCCAGAGTGGAGACTAGAGCCTCTTCAACAGATGAGGGATTCAGATCACTCTCAACAAGTAGATCGTTGAGATCCGACAGATCATCTGGTCTGTCCTCATCCGTCAGAGACGGCAATGATACTGACTGATCATCCTCGTCAAACTGACCTAGAAAAACCTGAAAATCCTGCAGGGCATCTTCCGTGACCTCTGTGCTCGTAAACTCATCCTCTAAGTCATCCTCCAGACCTTCCTCCGACTCGTTGACCAGGTCATCGGTTAAATCTAAATTGTCTAAATCACTATCCAGATAAGTTGCTTCGCCATCTGGTAACTCATCCTCCATCCCTCGCTCATCAATCGCGGCAGACTCCAAAGTCTCGGCAGCCGTCTCATCCATAGAGAGAAGCTCTGGCGCTAGGAAAGATTCTGATTCTAAATGCTCAGTATTCTCTAGCTCAAATAAGTCAGACAGCTCATCTTCTGACATTTCCAGCGCTTCATCAAAACTTGGCTCATCTGGCGGGAGGTCAATCACTGACTCCGACTCAAACTCTAGGTCATCAATGCCAGGATCAGACGCGATCGCTTGTATGAAATCAGCCTGCTCCAAAACATCCGAGTCAAGCTCTGGAAAAGCCCTAGGTTCATCAGAAGGCAACTCCCCTATTTCTTCTAGCTGCAAGTCTTCATCGAAGGAGAGCTCGTCTGCTAGCTGCAGTTCATCCGCTATCCGTAAGTCTTCGTCTAACGGCAGGTCTGCGTTTAGCAAATCTTCAGCACCTTGATACTCCGCCCCATCCAGCAGGCGTTCTTCGTCATCGGCCTGTAATTCGTCGCCAACCTGCAGGTCTGTTCCATCAAGCTGGAGTTCTTCAACAAGCTGCGTACCTTCATCAGACTGCAGGCCTAACTGAAGCTCCATATCCTCAAGCTGCAGTTCTTCACCAACCTGCTGTTCTTCTTCTATCTGAAGCTCCTCCAGAGCGATCGCGGTTGCTAAAGATTCCTCCTCAGCGACCGGCTCAGCGACCGGCGTCGGCTCTACCGGAGACGGGGTCGTCTGTGGTCGTTTCTTGGGAAGAGGATGGAGAGGCGTCATCTCCGCTAGCGATCGCAAATTTGTAGCGCGATCGCCCGGCGCTACCATCGCCTCAAGATCGGCAGCCGTATAAGAATTCAGCAAATCGCGCTCTAGGAGATGCAGTTCTTCTGCAACATCCATCGCCACCAGCGGTTCTTGGGGAGCCTGACTAGCCGCAACCTCAAGCTGGTGCTGTAGATCTTCCGGCAGTTCCGCCGAAGCGATCGCTGCAGCGATCATGTCAGCACTCACCGTTTCCGTAGCAGCATGATCCTCAGCCCCCATCTCAGGGAAAGACTCTGAAGGCAACTCAGGGCTCAATGCCTCAACAGACAAGTCATCTGACTGGAGATCTGGCTCTGAGACGTCCAGATCTAAATCCTCTAAATCTAGAGCCTCCAGATCTAAGCCATCTGGCTTTGAGAGATCCAAATCAGAGCTATCCGGCTCTGAGAGATCCAGGTCTAAGACCTCCAGTCCAGAGATATCGGGCTCTGAAATATCTGGTTCCAAAGCAGTCATGTCTACGTCGGAGTTCAGCAGGTCTAGCTCAGCCCGATCTCCGCCGTCAGGCAGGTACGACAGATCTCCAAGCTCCGGATCATTCCTTAGAATTGCCGCTGCATCCATTAACTCATCGACCGATGCAGTCTCTGCCAAACTCTGATCTGCCACCTGATCCTCAGGGGCGATCGCTTCTTCCAAATCCTCATACAGTAAATCTGAAACGTCCAAATCATCGCCGGGGAGAGGATCGAGAGACGGATGATCAAAAATAGCATCCGCCTCATCCAAACTGATTAAGGTGTTGTGGAACGCAAGGTCTCCCAACTCAGGATCATCGGCCAGCATCGTTGCCGCATCTGGTTGCTCAGGATGATCCTGATCCTGCAGCATGGGCCCCGGCTCCACTAGCAAATCATCCAAATTGATGTCTTGACCAATATCATCCAAGGATAGGGGAGCCTCTGGTATGGGCTGATCCATCAACGGTTCCGCTCCCAAAATTCCAGCACCAGCCCCAGACTCAGATACTACTGCATCGCCTAGTACCCGATTTTCAGCGATCGCCCACGCTGGTTCATCCGCCGTCACACCCAAGGGATGGGCCACTGGTTCACCCTGCCATGCGCCATTCAGAGCATGACCCGGTGTTTGTACATCGGTCGGCAGTTCAACCGTGGATGCATCTGGCGCGCTAAGCCGCCTTCCTTGACGAACCTGCACCAACACCTGAAAAAGATGCTGCACCGTACGCAGATTTTCGTGGATAATATCAAACCCGCGCTTCACCTGATCGTCATGAAAGTCTCGCAGTTCGCTATAGGCCCCATCTAAGAACTCACGGCCAATTTCATGTTCAACATCGCCCTCTAGGATATTGATGCGGGTTTGCATCCGTTTTCCAGGGCTGGGGCGCTCTTCCCCCTGAGACCAGTCGGATCCATCACCCGTAGATACCCAGGTCACGACATGCAGTTCTATCGCGTCCGTCAGAGCTGTAGCAAGGGCCTGCTGAAAGCGGCCGGCTTGTAGTTCCTTCGAAAATTCATCCCGTGCAGTCATGACTGTTATTGGTGAAGAGGATTAGGAAAGCGCGGATGGATAGGCAGATGGCATTTATTCCATTGTATGGTCAGGCTAGAATGCCACGCCACCCAGGCAGGTATCGTTGATTTGACCAGATTAAACAGCTCAAAGCCGCGTATTCTATACCGGCTCATGCTGTGCTATCTGTTCGTAATCATTCGTGATCATCTGTTTTCGGTCATCGGTGCAGGATGTCATTGCGGTTATCATTGCGGTCAACGGTTAAAACTATCAACCGAGAGCGATCGCTCCGGATAACAACCAACCAACACTAGGGGCAAGCCTGGATAGCACAATGACTTTGTGAGCGTTATTAGGAAGTTGGGGGAGATCCGGGATGAGACTCACTGCTCGACAAAAGGCGGGGATCAGCACTAACGGGGCGCGATCGCGACATGCGAGATAGACCTTGCAGCGTGTCCGATAGGGTCAGAAAAAGTTGCTGAAGATTATCTAAATTTTGGCGAATGATGCCCATGCCTTTGTCCACTTCTCTGAGATGGAAGTCGCGCAGCTCTGCATAGGGACCATCTAAAAACTCGCGCCCGATCTCATTTTCAATATCACCATCCACGATGTTGATGCGGGTATGCATGCGAAACCCAGGGCGAGGACGGTTATAGTCATCGGCGTTTTCACTCCCTGGCGGCGGCGTTTCAGAAACCCAGGTGGTGATGTCTAGCTCAACAGCTTCTCCGAGGGCAATGGTTAACGCTTTACCAATATTTCCAGCAGCTAAGGCTTCTTTAAATTGATCACTTGCGGCCATGGGTTGTCCTCCTTGGGACGGGCAGTACAACAACGAGGTGAACGAGAAACGAGCAGGTTACAGGAGTCAGGAACGTAGAAAGCTACAAGACTGACATCTTGGTTGACGGACAAAACGTGTTAGCAGATTGGCAAAAGCCCTCACCCTAGCCCTCTCCCGAGGGGAGAGGGAACCGGAGCGGAGGGGTAGATCGGCTCCCCTCGCCCTTGGGGAGCGGGGTTGGGGGTGAGGGGCACAAACGTTTGTCAATCAACCAGCATGACTTCTTAATGAAAAAGATGCCAAAGCTAGTTCTACATTACCTTTCATCCTAGATTGAAGTAACCTGCAGCAAGCTCTAGCCTGGATTTATCATGCCCAAACTAGCTCCATCATCACAGGGAAATCTTGTTCAGAATCATATGCGGAATCGGGGGCGATCGCACCTAAACGATTCCAAAGCACAGCATCTAGTTCTCCTAGCCTTCATCCCTGCAGCGATACCGGCGGCTTTTGAAACAGGATCACATGCTGTTGGGGCAGCGTATCAAGGGTTTCTAGCCACTCTAGACCCACCGCTGCCATCTCGCGACGCACTTGGCGCTGGCTCATTTTATGGAGTCCTTTAATGGGAATCAGCGGATTTTCTTGCCGATATTCCAGCAGCGCCACCCGTCCCCCCGGTCGTAGCGATTCTACAATATGAGTCATGATTTCCTGAGGATAGGCAAATTCATGGTAGGCATCAACCATCAGAGCTAGGTCGATGGACTCAAGCGGCAGGTGAGGATCGGTCTCGCTGCCCAGAATGGGCTGCACGTTGGTCACTTGCTGATCTGCAATCAAAAAGTCCAAGATATCAATCATCTCTGGCTGGATGTCTACCGCCAACACTTGCCCCTGGGGCACTTGGGCTGCCATACGGAAACTAAAGTAGCCGGTACCTGCGCCTACATCAGCAATCACATCAGTGGGGTTTAACTGCAGGGCAGCGATCGCGTCCTGGGGTTGTTCCTGGGTCAAACGCTCGGGGCGCTCTAGCCACAGGGCCTCTTGATGCCCCATCACCTTGGCAATTTCTCGCCCCATGTAGAATTTGCCAATACCATCGGGGCTATGGATCGAGCGATAGGTATACCCTTGGGCATTGGTCGGCTGCAGGAGGGCGATCGCCACCCAAACCATCCAGGACACGATAAAGGCTAGGCCGATCCATCGAATTGCGGTACCACGTTGCTTCAAAGCTTTAGATCTCCTGAGTTGGATGAGGCATAGTAAGTGATTTTACGTGGGAGGACGTCATGATTGGCAAGCCTTTCGATATCGCTCAAGGCTCAAATCCTGATGAGAAGAGGGTTGAGGGTCTTTGAAACCCGGCAAGCTCCCTTGAATGGAGTCCACCTCCTTAATCAAGCGACATGGGATAAAAAAAGCAGCCGGTTAGGCTGCTAACAGTTGAACTGAGGTGAGGCGTAGACGCCTGGCATGACTGAAGTTGTACCAAAACGCCCAAGCCACTATGGCAAAGCGTAGGAGCAGAATCTGAATGGACTACAGCAATCCAGCGTTGGATAGACCAAGGATCATTCCAGCACCGAGGATATGACCAAAACTAGCCGTGGCGAGTAGTTCAGGAATACCAAAGCCGGTAAAGATGGCTGGCATGTCTACCGGTAGGCCGGGGCCGACCCCGCGCTTCTGGATCGCATAATAGCCAATGGCGATCGCAAAGAGGTTGCAGGTAATCATAATCAATGCAACATCAAAGGACCAAGCCGTTGTTGTCGCCGCCGCAAGCACCATCGAATGCATTAGAGCTTTCTCCCAATTCAGCGTGAAGGTCTTGCCCCTTAGAATAAAAGAGCAGGGCCCCCTACCCTTATCCTTCGTTGAAAGAGTTAACAGTTTGCTGGTTTTTCGCAACAAAAGTTTGTACGCCAATCATCTAGGAATAGTCTCAGGACATAGGTCATGGCGATGGTTGTGTGGTAGTCCTGAGATAGATGAGATTTGTGCAGGGAGGCGATTGTGACGACGCTACGGGTCAAAATTTGTGGCATTACTCAAGCAGACCAAGGGGCCGCGATCGCTCAGATGGGAGCATCAGCCCTCGGGTTTATCTGTGTCCGCGACTCACCTCGCTACATTCCCCCCCAGCAAATTCGAGCGATCGCAGACCTCTTGCCCCCTGCCGTGGCCAGGGTTGGGGTATTTGTGAATGCTGACCTAGACACGATTAAAGACGTCGCAACCATCGCAGGTTTGACGGCAATCCAGCTCCATGGCGATGAATCACCAGAGTTTTGTCAACGCCTACGCGATCGCTTGCCGACGATGAAACTGATCAAAGCCATGCAGCTACACGACGTTGATGCCCAAACCATGACCCACCCCTACCTCGACGTCGTCGATACCCTGTTGCTCGATGCTTACCATCCCACCCTGCGGGGCGGCACCGGCCATGCCCTAAACTGGGATGCCCTACGACACTTTCATCCCCCCATTCCCTGGTTTCTCGCTGGAGGCATCAATCCCAACAATGTTCTAGAGGCTCTGGGAACACTTTCACCCAACGGCATCGATCTATCCAGTGGCATCGAACGCGCGCCCGGCGACAAGGCAATCGACCAAGTGGCCCTGCTCTTTAGTCGGCTGACCCTTCACGGCTATCAGTGCCGCCGGGGAAAGTAAGGCGACGGCTCTTGGCATCAAATCGCTGGTACCAAATGACGTTTCCCAGCACCGTAATCCCCAAAACAACACCACCGCCCACCCAGCCCAGCATCGGATTATAGCCACTCCGTGCCAAGGTCTCTAGCCAACGGTGGGTCAGTTCAGAACCCACCAGCCCGTCGGCCATCACGGGAAACAGGTACATCAAGGCGGCTCCCACCATCAACCAACCCACCATAGAGGCCAGCAGAAAAATAGTTTTTGCAGTGGATTGGCTACCCATGGGCGATCGCTGCGGAAGAACTTCCCTGAGGGTACCATGGCGTCTGCCGTTACGGCATGGGGTAAACGCCTGCGAATCAGACGGGGGCGATCGCCCTTCCTAGACTTGAGAGGATGCACAGAGGCGGGCCTGTGATGCACAATAAGTAAAGAAATTTTGCAGTGTTGCCATTTACGGGTTTACCCATGTCCATGCCATCCGACTCTGTAGGTTATGCGATCACATCTGACGTTACAACACCCAAACGGGGCGATGGGGTGGGGAGCGATCGCTCCTTGAGTGAAACCCTAAGTGACCATCTGAAGGCGATCGCGGCGGGAACCGATGCCTTCGCACCACGACACATTGGCCCCAGCGACGCTGATGTTGAAGCCATGCTGGCGGTCTTGGGCTATGACCAGCTCCCTGACTTGATTGACCAGGCCGTGCCACCCAGCATTCGTTTATCACGGGATCTAGCCGTGCCGACGGCGGTGAGTGAGCATGAGGCCCTGCAAGAGCTAAGGGCGATCGCCTCCAAAAACCAGGTCTTTCGCTCCTATATCGGCATGGGCTACCACAACTGCATCACCCCACCGGTGATTCAGCGCAATATTCTCGAAAACCCCGGTTGGTATACCCAATACACCCCCTACCAGCCCGAAATTGCCCAGGGTCGCCTAGAAGCCCTGCTCAATTTTCAAACCATGGTGACCGACCTGACGGCCATGGACATTGCCAACGCCTCGCTGCTGGATGAAGGCACGGCGGCAGCGGAAGCCATGACCCTCAGCTATGGACAGTGTAAAACCAAGGCGAAAGCTTTCTGGGTGTCGGATCTCTGTCATCCCCAAACCCTAGAGGTGGTGAAAAGCCGTGCTCTGCCCCTAGGGATCACGGTGATCGTGGGCGACCACCGCAGCTTCACGGCCGAGGCACTCCCAGAAGCGATCGTGGGAGCGCTGCTGCAATATCCTGCCACCGATGGCGGCGTCTATGACTACCGTCCGATGATTGAGCAGGTACACCAAGCGGGGGGCTTAGTCACCGTGGCGGCAGATTTGCTAAGCCTCACCCTGCTGACGCCGCCGGGAGAGTTTGGCGCAGATATCGTCGTGGGCAGCACCCAGCGCTTCGGGGTGCCCATGGGCTATGGGGGGCCCCATGCGGCCTACTTTGCCACCCGCGAGGTCTATAAGCGTCAGTTGCCGGGGCGGTTGGTGGGCGTTTCGCGGGATGCGGATGGCCAGGTGGCCCTGCGGTTGGCCCTGCAAACCCGAGAACAACATATCCGTCGCGATCGCGCCACCAGCAATATCTGCACGGCTCAAGTTCTGCTGGCCGTGATGGCTAGCATGTATGCGGTCTATCACGGGCCCCAGGGGCTGCGCCGCATTGCCACCCGCATTCATCTGCTCACCATGCTGCTGGCAGCCGGTCTGGAGCGCTTAGGCTACACCCTCAAAAATGTGCCGGTCTTTGACACCCTGACGGTGGAAGCGGGGGAATGTTTGGGGGCGATCGCTCAACGAGCCGCGGCCCAGCGCATCAATCTGCGACCGCTAGAAGGGCAGCAGTTGGGGATTTCTTTGGATGAAACCACCACGGAGCAAGATGTTGTCGATCTGCTCACCGTCTTCGCGGGCAATCCCTTTCAGGGGAAAGGCGATGCCTGGATGGCGCGGGCCCAAACCCACAGCGATCGCCTGCGCGACCATTGGCGACAGTCGGCCTACCTGACCCATCCGGTGTTCAACACCTACCATTCCGAGACGGAACTGCTGCGCTACATCCATCACCTGCAGGCCAAGGATCTATCGCTGACGGCGGCCATGATTCCCCTCGGGTCTTGCACCATGAAGCTCAATGCCACGGCGGAGATGATCCCCGTCACCTGGCCCGAATTCGGGCAGCTCCATCCCTTCGCGCCGGTGGAGCAAACCGAGGGGTACCAAATCCTGTTCCAGCAGTTGGAAGACATGCTGGCGGAGATCACTGGATTTGCTGGCATTTCCCTGCAGCCCAATGCCGGATCTCAAGGAGAATATGCTGGTCTGTTGGTGATTCGCGCCTACCATCAGCAGCGCGGGCAAGGTCATCGACAGATTTGCCTCATTCCCGAGTCGGCCCATGGCACCAATCCGGCTAGTGCGGTGATGGCCGGGATGACCGTCGTTCCCGTCGGGTGCGATCGCGATGGCAATATTGACCTAGCAGATCTGCAAACCAAGGCAGAAAAGCATCGAGATCAGCTAGCGGCGTTGATGGTCACCTATCCTTCTACCCACGGGGTTTTTGAGGCAGGCATTCGCGATATCTGCGAGATCATCCACAGCTACGGCGGTCAGGTCTATATGGACGGAGCCAACATGAATGCCCAGGTAGGCATCTGCCGTCCCGGCGACTTCGGGGCCGATGTTTGCCACCTCAACCTCCACAAAACCTTTTGCATTCCCCACGGCGGCGGCGGCCCTGGCGTTGGCCCCATTGGCGTCGCGGCCCATCTCGTGCCCTTCTTACCCGGTCATGCCTTGATTCCCACCGGTGGCGAGCAGGGCATTGGAGCGATCGCCTCTGCTCCCTGGGGCAGCAGCAGCATCCTGCCAATTTCCTGGATGTACATCCGCATGATGGGCGGAACGGGGTTGACCGATGCCACCAAGCTGGCGATTCTCAATGCCAACTACATCGCCAAACGGCTAGAGGATCACTACTCCATTCTCTATCGCGGCAATAGCGGGCTCGTGGCCCATGAATGCATCGTGGATCTACGTCCCTTCAAAAAAGCCGTGGGCATTGAGGTCGATGATATCGCCAAGCGGTTGATTGACTACGGCTTCCATCCGCCCACCATGTCTTGGCCCGTGGCCGGCACCATCATGGTAGAACCCACGGAAAGTGAAAGCAAACCTGAGCTAGACCGGTTCTGTGACGCCATGATCGCCATCCGCGATGAAATCCGCCAGATCGAAACCGGAGCGATGGATGCCCAGGATAATCCCCTGAAACATGCCCCCCACACCGCTGCTTGCCTCACGGTGGATGAATGGCCCCACGCCTATTCCCGTGCTCAAGCGGTGTATCCTACGGCATGGACGAGGCAGCGCAAATTCTGGCCAGCGGTGGCCCGGGTGGATAATGCCTATGGCGATCGCAACTTGGTCTGTGCCTGTCTACCGATGTCGGCCTACGCTTAGCAATGCTCTGGGCTTAGTCCCACTTCCTGTCCGTGCATCGGCGGCGGTAAAGATTCTGACCAAAATGGGCCATTTGATCTGAAACGCTTATCTAGTAGGGCTTTGAACGTAAGACTGGAATGAGACTGGCTGTTTAAGTAGAGAACAAATTTACTGACGTGATTGGGGATT
>DATNRH010001084.1 GCA_036703605.1 Candidatus Obscuribacterales bacterium
AACCACATCGAGGCTATTGCTGAGGGCACCTCCACTACCCTGTTTTGCTCCATTATGGAGGCTGACGACCTTATCACTTGTTCCCTACCTAAGGCTCCTTCCATGCTCGGTTCCTGCCCTGTCACTGAAGCTCCCACCAACATACAACACCAGCTCTATGACATCAAGCAGCATGCAAAGTCCCAGGAACTGTTCAGCAAGGTTTCCCAACGACACCAAGCTCGCCTCACAGCTCTACAAGGCAAAGTCCCCGGCCTTTGGCTACAAGTGACCCCATCTGGCCCAAACCTCTCGATGCCGCTCTTGACCTTCCAAGATGCCCTACGTACCCGCCTTGGCTTAGGCCCGCATATTAAACTGGCCGGTCGGGTCTGCAAGTGCGGCACTTTCTTCTTCGATCCTGCTGAAACGGATCAATTCATGTGGTTCTTGCACTTACAGAAATGCCCCCACCTTAATGGACCCTCGCGTTGCCATAATGCTTGCGTAGGTATCATTGGAGAATGCATGAGGCAAACGGGCCATGAAGTAACAGCCGAGCCCCTCCACACGTTTGTAGAGATCGACACTCCTGTAGACCACAAAGACAAGCGCGCTGACCTTTTGGTCCAGGGCTTGGATCGAGGCGCCGTCCTTCTTGACGTCTCAATTACGAATCCTTGTGCCAGCTCGGTCTTCGAGCAAGCCTCCCGGAAACGCCTAAGCGCCGCCAACCGCCGCTACCGGGAGAAGATGCGGAAGTTCGACGACCTCTGCCGCGTGAACGGCTATTGCTTCAACCCCCTCGTATTGGAAACGTTTGGTGGTCTCCACTCCGACATCCTGACCCTGATTGCGGAGGCGTGCCAGTCGAGGGAAGAGGTGTTTGATGCGCCCTCATGGACTAGTCCAACGATGACTGCTTATTACATAAACTGCTTGGCGGTCTGCTTGCAAAAGGAGACTGCCCGTTATGTTCGCACTCTCGCGATGAAAGCCCGCCATCGTGTCGACTAGGCCTGCACATCAACGTCCCCCTTAGTAGAAAAACCTTCTTTTTGATAAACTTTATAACCCTAACCCTAACCCTAACCCTAACCCTAACCCTAACCCTAACCCCACCTATTCACGAACCAGATTCATAACGGAAACTTCGACGCTACTGTCCTAGGGTTAGAGGAGTTCAAGGAAGGCCTGGAAAGCAACGCCTTTCTGCCCTCGATCGCCCTCCATCTCCCAGAGGCTTTCGTGTGGCACCAGGAGACCCCTCT
>DATNRH010001085.1 GCA_036703605.1 Candidatus Obscuribacterales bacterium
ATGAGCTAGAGGATCATGACGATCCGTTCTTCTTCTTCTCTGACCAACACCGTTAAGATGATGAAGACGTCCCCGTTGCAAGTCCTCTACCCAAGGTTCACCCGCAGAGCATGAAGCACGAGACGTCCACTCTCGATGACAAGGGCGGGCTCTGGGCGGGGGTTCAGGCAAGCAGGTCGGCAGGATAGCAGAGCTCAATCATAAGAGCCCAAAAGCGCAAACCTTTCTCGGTCTTAGTTAGCATTATCCACACAGGGACTGTGCCTGATCTCGGCAAAAGTGACTGAATTTCTATTGCCTATAGGACGAGTTGGGAGCTTCTGCATGGGTGGGACTCTATGTAAGTGATTTTGCAGTCCACCCAGGTCCCTGCAGAGGGAACAGCATGGCACCGTGTTCCACTCCACCCGCAAGTTGTTCATCACTCAGTGTGAGCGCACAGTTGTCCCTGAGCACTTCACCGCCTCCCTCGTCGGCCATCAGTCAGCCCGCTCGGAAAACAAGCTCACCTACGGGCTCTACTCGGCAGGCATCAGTGACACGCAGAAGCGGGAGATCATAGACCAGATCAGGCTGCCTCAAGACGTGGTATTATGAGTCGGGCACGTATCCCTGACATCGAGGCCTTCGAGGAACGGGCTGCCATTGCCGAGTACGATGGGGAGCTTACACGGCTGCACGCCGAGACGCTGGCTGCAGACGAGCAGGGATTTGCGTCCGCTGGCGCACACTAGCGGTGGCTCGCGGACTACGTGGTCAAAAGGGGGTTTGGTTGAGCCTCAAAAAGATACCCCCGTCCGCCTTCCCTTCACGGGGGGTCGGGCGTGGGATCAAGCCAGGGTATTTTTTTGCAGCAGGTGGAGCTCCAGCAACCAAATGCAAGAAATCTAACGCTCAGCCAGACAGCGAGCCCCAACCTTGAAAGGAGGACAAGAATCTATAACCTCTATTAAAACAATGAATTAATTGGTGAATATGACTTGACGCGTTTGATACTTCATATTGGCGACGCGAAAACCGGCACCACAACGTTGAAGAAATGCCTCTATGACTTGCACGATACCCTCTTGAAGCACGGGTTTCTGCACCCCAGACCTCAGACCAGAAGCATGCATTACGGGATAATTCCGTATCTTTTCGGCGTTGAGGAGATCCCATAATGGCTCAGGAACCAATCACACGACGACCCTCTCAAAAGCTTGGAAAACGGCGAATAAGCTTGGGGGAGTATCGTAACCCAAATTTCCAATAACCCGAAATGCACCGCCATTCCCAGCAGCGAACACCTTTTTGAACTCACCAATTCT
>DATNRH010001086.1 GCA_036703605.1 Candidatus Obscuribacterales bacterium
CTGTATGTGCGGGGTCCCGACTATGTTGACCTATGGGTTTCAGTGGGCATCATGCCCCAAGGTGGCTATGCGACCGGTCCGCTGCGGGAGGCGGTGAAACAGGCCCTCTACCGCTTCCTATCGCCGCTCTATGGTGGGCCGGTGCCCAAGGGGAGCGATCGCGGCTCTGGCTGGCCCCTAGAGGTGACGGTGTCTGCCGCAGAACTGGCCGCCGTGGTGGCCCGGGTGGAAGGGGTGCGCCAGATCAACGATGCCCTGCTGCTGGGGACGGAGACGGAAACAGTCTCCGGGGTAGAGCTATCGGGTCTAGAACTACCCCGACTGGCCCGATTGTCCGTGGTGGTTGGCTCGGCGGTGCCCTTGTCCCACCTGCGTGCTGATGGCGGCAGCACCACCACACCTCCCTCCCCAGACGTTGAGTGGGTTCCGATTCCCGTTTTGCCGGAGCGGTGTTAAGCCATGAAAAACGTTAACAACCATCGGTATCATTTGTTGCTAGGGCCCGCCGATTGGAGTCGTTGCCAGACGGAGTCGTCTGCTGGGCGGCGGTGGGAGTACAACCCCGATCGCCACGGGGTACAGCTGCAGGCAGAACTCTTGCCCCCACCCCAGCCGGGAGATGCGATCGCCCTCGATCCAGCCCAGCGACGGGATAGCGATCGCGATATCTATGGTCACTGGTACTGGATTGATGCTACCGGCACCCAGATTCAGGTTCGTTGGGCCGCCGCCCAGACCACCGAGACCCTCTATCCCCTGCCAGCTCAGACCTGTCCACCCACGGGGGATCCCTTTTATCCAGCCCAGCCCCCAGCACCAGCGCTGCCCGAACCCCTAGCTGGGCTAGCTATCTTACCGGATGGATACCTTGTGGTTGGATCACCCAGTACGGGCAGTTTACTGGTGTTGGATCTCTATGCCCTGGATGGTGGTGTGTTGCGCCTATCCTTGGATGAAGGTGCTTCCCTATCCCAACTTCCCCAGCCCTTTGATTTAGCAACATTACCCACCGGTGAGCTCTTTGTCCTCGATCGCGTCAACCATAAGGTGTGGCGACTGGATCGCACCCTGCGCACCCTGCCTCCTCCCGCCTCTCTGCCCCGAGTGCTCTCCTTGTTTCAGCCTCAGGTGGGCAGGCCGCGCCACGACACCCCAGTGCCGCCGCCAATGCCCATTCACCTCCATGCCGATACCATCCACCCAGGGGCGATCGCCCCCCTCCCCGACGGCAGTTTCTGGATTTTGGATCATCCTGACCGTGGAGCGGCACGCCTTTGGTATTACCCCGTCAACGGGGGTGTGCCGCAGGTTCAGGTTCTCAACACTGCCGTTTTAGTTGATGCTGGAGCCGATGACCTCGATCTTGGCGAGATTCGCGCCTATGACCTCGCCTATCAACCCAATCCCTCTGCCAATAACGCTCATACCCCCATCGGCACCTTAGTGGTAGTTGAATCAACCGGTCGTCAGGTGTTTGCGCTAACGGTACGCTCCCTCACGCCCTTAACCCTATATTTAGAACGCAACTACTATCCCCTACGCCATGCCCGTCCGGTATCTCTCATTGCCGACTGGGCATCCGGTGACATTTATTACCAACAGCTTCGGGAGCCATCTGGAGAAGTATCTGGGGAATCCCTCCGCCACCGCTGGCTACCGATCCGGGCCCTGCCGCGTCAGCGCTACGAACTCCAAGAAACCCTGATTTTACCGATTCTCGATGGTAAAGATCCCGATTGTGTCTGGCATCGTCTCTGCCTGGATGCCTGCCTACCGCCCAACACCACGATTCAGATCGAAGCCCAAGCGGCAGAACAACCCGAGGCGTTAACCCAGGCAGCCCGTCACCGGCAGCCGAACCTGTATCGACGGCCCAGCAGTGAATTGCCCTATTCTAGCCTCTGGAGTGCAGAGGAGCTGAATGACCATACGGGAACCTGGGAATTACTGTTTCAAGACCTGCGGGGGCGCTATCTGCAACTGCGTCTGACCCTGATCGGCAATGGTCGAACGACTCCCTTACTACGGGCCCTACGGGCTCACTATCCTCGATTTTCTTATCTTCAGGAGTATCTACCGGCGGTCTATCAACAGGATGCCGTATCCGCCAGCTTCTTGGAGCGCTTCCTGGCTAACCCTGAAGGGATATTGACGTATCTTGAGGGACTCATTGCCCAGATGCAGACCCTGTTGGATGTCCATACTGCACCGGCTGAAGCGCTAGACTGGCTGGCTAGCTGGATTGGGCTGGCCCTGGATCCTGCTTGGAATGACCATCAGCGACGATTGCTGATCGCCCAAGCGCCCTACTTCTTTCAGCGGCGCGGCACCCCGACTGGGTTATTGCAGGCTATTGTTCTGACCCTCTACCCCGAGTCAGGGCCCAGCATCTTTCACGATCATATGGCCGCCACCCTACACTCCACAGTCCGCATTGTGGAACGGTTCCTTACTCGTCTGCCCGGGGAGACAGCGATTGCTGATCCTACAGATGAACACCAACCTCCGCGATTGATCCCAAGTCCTGAAACCAAGAGTCGTGCCCATCGCTTCACCGTGATGGTGCCCACAACCGTGACGGCCACAACCCATGCCTTGATAGAGCGCATCGTTGCCCTAGAAAAGCCTGCTCACACTGCCTTTACTCTCCAGCCCTACTGGGCTCTCTTCCGCGTCGGCGACGTCCGCCTGGGGCTAGACACGGTCTTAGGGCAGGGTGGTCAGTTTGAACTTTTCCGCCTAGGGGAGTCCGCCTTGGATGCCGCTGCCCTAGGAACAACGTTCCCCTACAGCTTAACGAACCGTACTGTCATTTCTCGCTAACCCTATCACCCGGAGCAGCGCCATGGTTCACCCATTTTATCTTTGTCCTCAGCTCAAAAATCTCCACCACCGCGAGCGCTTAAACTATGTCCTGGGCCAAGTGCTAGGGGTCAACGACTTCCAGCAAGAACAGGTCTATTTTCTGCATAAGTCCCAACTCCATAACCGCAGTTTGCATGGCTACGGCACTGTATGGGGGCTGGCGGTGAGTACGGCTAATACTGACGGTATCTTAGAGCTTCAGGTGGCTCCAGGCTTTGCCATCGATCCCCAAGGGCGGGAGGTTTGGGTCGATGCTTTACAATGTGCCAAGCTCAATGATTGGCTAGCCGCAACCGTCATCGAGGACGAAGCGATCGCAAATTGGCAAACCTTACAGCCCTTGCCGGCTAACGATCTAGACGTATCCGAGACGCCTGAAGAGGTTCCCGCACCAGAGTCCAGTGATCTTGTTGCAGTCTATGTGACCTTGTGTTATCACGCCTGCTATACCGGCAAACAACCGATCCTCGGTGATCCCTGCCGCAGTGAGTCGGGGCAGGATGGCGTGATTCAAGATACCCGTCTTCGCGATCACTTTAGGCTGCAGTTACGGGCTACACCGCCGGTGCAATGGGAAGAAACCTGGGTACGGGCGATCGCATCCTTACTTGCCCAGATTGACATTGATCCGGATATCCCTGAGCTAGAAGACGAGGCGATCGCATCCCTAATCCAAACCCTGCGGGATGGACTAGACGATCCGGCACGGATTCCTACGATTGATGCTATTCTTCCCCAAAGCCAAGCCGATTCTGTGTTGCGCGATCTGTTTCGCTATTGGGTCACCCATACTCGCCCCAGTCTCGATCAACTGCACCATCCTGTCTTGAAGGTATTGGATAAGATTCTCATTGATGAGACGAGTGCTACACCTAGCGAAGAGGCGATCGCTGCCCAACTGACCCAATTCACCCAAGCTTTAGATGATTATCAGCGTTCAAAGCAGCTTACAGCGATTGATAACCTAGAAGCGGTGACCGTTCCTGGAGAGGTGTCCACTCGCTACCGCCGTGCTGTTCTCCGCCATTGGGATTCCATTTCTGCTGGAACCGATCAGTCCGTCGAAGATGACTGTATCTTACTCGCTGCTGTCCAGTTTTCTCTATCAGGAGATCAAGTCGATGAAAACACCCTAACTATTGTGGACTTACAGCGTCCCTATCTATTGCATACCCGTTTACTACAGGAACTGGTACTCCAGACCATGGTTCAGGGAGCCGTGAGCGAATGGGTACTAGACTCCGGTACAGTGCGGTACCAATCTCTTGAAGAGGATAGCGATGAATCTGGTATCTTTCCCGTCGATCCTCTGCCGACGCCTGAAACCATTGCCTTTGATGTCGTTGTACCTAATCCTCGTCTTGGAACAGGCACGGTTCGCTATCAA
>DATNRH010001087.1 GCA_036703605.1 Candidatus Obscuribacterales bacterium
CCCAGGTATACGTTGCACCTGACCGCCCAGAATGTGCACTGCTGGAGTAAACCAGTAGCTCACCGGTAAAGTGCTGGTCACTGTTAAGCTGAAATTGTTGCGTTAACTGACCAATTGACAAGTGTCTCAAGACTGAAAAACTCCATCTGAGGTAATGTTTTTAACGTAAACATTAAGATGGTAGACGACCTCAGAACACCATAGGTAAATTCGACTCTGCATAAATGCATGACTAACATCAAGTCTAGGGCAATAGCTCTAGGCTCAGGATGATGTTATGGGGAACATGAGCACTGATAATGAAGCGTCTCAACTGAATCACTCATCACATCAACAACGTCAGTCTGTCAATTATGATCAAAGATCGTGATGGCGACTCACTCTACCTAAACTATTCAACCGTATCCCTGAACTATATCCCTGCACATGAAATAAATTGTTCAAGTATTGCGTAGCAGATGCAACTAAATTTAATCTCTCTATGTAATGTTACTCCAAGAATTAGCCGTTTGCCACGTTTTAGTCTCCGTAGAATCACTGATTTTTTTTTGGTTGCGATTAAACAGTAGCTTTGGTGAGGGCTGGCACAATGCAATCGCTCGCCATTTTGCCCCGTAAAAATTACAGGCAACAGGGTCAGAATACCCGCAGCCGCCCCTCCCATCATCAATAGGTAGGGATCGGGGTCAGGATGACGGACAGCAGGCGATCGCACCTGGAGCAATTCAAAGGCGGCGGCTATACACTGCATCCACTGACCAGCACTGTCCAACACCACGATCTAGTACCAAGATGGCACAATCTATTGTCTCTAAGAGCGATCGCTGGCTCAGGCTAGGGTTTGTTGCCTGAGAGGCCAATTCCCTCGCAGGGGTAGTAGTATGGCATACAGATCTCGTTGATGATCAATGAGGTCATGGAATAAACTGGGGCTCGCTGGCGATGAATAACCGCGCAACCTCACCCCGATCGCTGGGTGAATCAGTCTATCAACCAGCCATGCACTGACGAGGTGACCTCGGCACATCGCTCAGCCATTGCCGTCCAATTGATCTAAAATGATAATCATTATCATTTTACTGTCCATCTAATTACTGCACATCCGATAAGGGCGTCCCTATGGTCACGACTGCGATGACAACTCCAACTCCCGTTACCGTGCTCACGGGTTATTTAGGGGCAGGCAAAACCACCCTGCTCAACCGCATCCTCACCTATGAACATGGCAAGAAGGTAGCGGTGATTGTCAATGAATTTGGTGAGGTGGGTATCGATCACCAGCTTGTGGTGGATGCGGATGAAGAAATTTTTGAGATGAACAACGGCTGCATTTGCTGTACCGTACGGGGCGATTTGATTCGTATCATTGGCAACTTGATGAAACGGCGCGATCGCTTTGATCACCTTGTCATTGAAACCACAGGTCTAGCCGATCCAGCTCCAGTTATCCAAACCTTTTTTGTGGATGAAGACGTGCAGGCCCAATCGCAGTTAGACGCTGTCGTGACGGTGGTTGATGCCCAGCATATCTGGCAACATTGGGATGCGGAGGAAGCGGTAGAACAAATTGCCTTTGCCGATGTCATCTTACTCAACAAGGTTGACCTGGTCACCCCTGAGCAATTGGACGACCTAGAACGTCGGATCCGCGAGATGAATGCGATCGCTAAAATCCACCGTACCCGCGATGCTCAGATCGACATGGACGATATTTTAGGTATCTCTGCCTTCGACCTCAACAATGCACTACAGATCGATCCTGAATTTCTCAACGAAACGGCCCATGAACACGATGAAACCGTATCCTCTATTGCCATTGTGGAAGCGGGTGCCCTGCATGGCGATCGCCTCAATGCTTGGATGGGAGAACTGTTGCGCGACCATGGCCCCGACATTTTCCGCATGAAGGGCATTCTCAATATTGACGGAGAAGACTGTCGCTTTGTCTTTCAAGGTATTCATATGTTATTTGACGGCCGTCAAGATCGTCCTTGGCGACCCGATGAGACCCGCAAGAATGAACTGGTGTTTATTGGCCGTAATTTAGAATCTCTGAATTTACTAGGGCGTTTTCGAGAATGCTTAGTCTAATGTAACCGTTCTTATCCTAGAAAAGGTGTTACTGAATCGCAAGATGATGTGTGCTAAGGAACCGCGAGCGAGATGCTCATGCTCGCAGTTCGTTTACGATTCAGGTAGGGTGAGTATCTTGCTCCCATTCCGGTTGCATAGCTCTATTCAGCAACGCCAAAACTACATATCGTGATCACTTGGTTTTCTGTCCCATGCCCACCACCCACCCCTTGCTTACGTTCCACTGGCAAACCACCTTACCCGAATATGTGACGGCGATCGCTTGGTCACCCGATGGTCAAACCCTAGGTGTCGGCACGGCTGCCGGTGATGTAGCCCTGTATGCGATCGCCTCTGGAGGTGCCACAGTCCTGCAAGCCCAGAGCGATCGCTCCATTGATACCCTAGCTTTCTCTGCCGATGGTCAGTTTTTAGCCACCGGCGGGCAAGATGGTGCCGTACAGATCTGGTCATGCCTGACAGAATCACCTCAGGTTGTCCAAACATTACAGGAAGATCGAGTCTGGGTCGATCGCTTAGTCTGGCATCCGACGGATCCGGAGCTAGCCATCAGCTTTGGGCGATCGGTGCAGGTCTGGAATGTAGCGACCCAAGATCAGGTGGCCACCCTAGACTTTGCAGCATCCTCAGTCCTGGATATAGCCTGGCATCCCCAGGGAGAACATCTCTCAGTGGCAGGACATCGCGCCATCAAAACGTGGCGACGCCAAGCCTGGGATGCCTCCCCCGAAGAACGTGAAACCAGCGCCGCCATCGAAGCGATCGCTTGGTCGTCTGATGGTCGTTACCTAGCGGCTGGCAACCACGATCGCACCCTATTAGTTTGGGAAATGGGTCATCCAGCCCCGTGGCAGATGCAAGGTTTTCCGGGTAAGGTACGTCAACTGGCCTGGCCCAGTGATTCCAAGTCGAATAAGACACCGCTTTTAGCCAGTGTTAGCGCAGAAGAGATCATTATTTGGCAAAAAGAGGTTGACCCTGATGCTGGCTGGACAGCCCAACCGTTATCTGTCCACATGAGTCGAGTGGTGGCGATCGCCTTCCAGCCAGGCTCCCGACTGCTAGCCTCAACCTCCGATGATGGAACCGTCTGTCTGTGCAAGTCTGCCAGCACGCTGATCCAGCGCCTACAGGGAGCGCCCGGCGGCTTTGCCTGTCTGGCTTGGCACCCCCAAGGACAATACTTGGCAGCAGGTGGCCAGCAAGGCGAACTAATCACCTGGGCGATCGCCGCCCGCGGCCGTGGTTTTGGCACATGAGGTTAAGGCAGCCCCTGGAATGCAGATTCAGGATGCTCCCCACGTCTCTTAATGCCACGTCACATGTCTTGCTTGGGGTGAGCCTCATCATCAAGGTGGATGGCTGATGGCGATGGGGGAGCTGGATGGGCGCAGGGTTCGCAGAGTCCGAAGAATTCTAGGGTGTGGTAATAGACCTTAAAGGATCCAGAGGCCTGGATTTGATCCTCCAGTTTCACAATTGGACAGTGATCGAGCACAAAAGAC
>DATNRH010001088.1 GCA_036703605.1 Candidatus Obscuribacterales bacterium
CACCCCGCCCATGCCCGTCGAGGTACAACCCCTCAGCGATCGTCAAGATTCCCTCACCCACCTGATGACTCGCCCCTGCCTAGAGCAAGAGCTAACCCATTTCAGCAACCGCGCCATGTGGTTTGTACGCCCCCCCTTTAGCCTGATTCTGTGCGACCTAGACTATTTCAAGCTCGTCAATGATGTGCATGGCTACGCCATCGGCGATGAAGTGCTGTATCAAGTGGCCGAACGCTTGCGCAGACAGCTTCGCCAAGGCACTCCAGCCTATCGCTATGGCGGTGAAGAGTTTGCTGTTTTATTGCCCGAAGCCCCTCTTTCTGCCGCCATTGGGGTTGCCGAACGCCTGCGCTGGGCCATTAGCGCCACCCCGGTTAAAACGTCCGTAGGTACCTTGACCGTCACGGCTAGTTTTGGCGTTGCCCAGCAGCAGCCCGCCCGCGATCGCCATGCCATGGACGTTTTAGAACGAGCCACCCGAGCGATCGCCGAGGCTAAATATCAGGGACGCAACTGTGTCATTGGCCATCAACTCCATCCCGCTAATCATCCACCAACACCCGACCGATGATCATGATTTGAGGCAGCAGGCTGTGTACTTTACCAGCCTAGGTGGGTACTCTATGCAAAACAGTCTTTGGATGGATCCCTAGTCTTTGATATCAGGGTGTGGGCGGTCTGTAGGATGGCCCCAAGGCTTGTCCCAAAACCATTCCAGCGCGCGCAATCTAGATCCATGATCTGTTACACCCAGTCAAGGCTTGGGTATCCCCTGCAAGACTGTTATTCCATCTCAAACCTTGCTCTATCGATTATTGCTACGGAGACCTCCCGTCAGATCTCCCCATAGCAATAACTCCCTTTTCGCTTATAGACGTTTCTAATCACATCCCTATGGTTATCAGCAAGGACGATCGCTCCGCCGACTGCGCCCCTCCCGATTTGACAGAGCGGATCATGCTCCTCAATGTTCCTATCGACAACCTCTCGATGGCAGAACTGCTACCGAAGTTAAAGCAGGGGGGAGTCGTGGTGACACCCAATGTAGACCACGTCGTCAAGCTTCAGCGCGATCAAGACTTTTGCGAGGTCTATAGCGCAGCTAACTACCGCACTTGCGATAGCCAGACCTTGTTCTACGTGTCTCGTTTCCTAGGTACGCCCATCAAAGAACGTATTTCTGGCTCCGACCTCTTCCCAGCCTTTTATAACCATTACAAAGACGACGACGAGGTGACCATCTTTCTCCTAGGAGCTGCCGAGGGCGTTGCGGCCACGGCGCAGAAAAACATCAACGCCAAAGCCGGACGTGAACTCGTGGTGGCTGCCCATTCGCCCAGCTTTGGGTTTGAGAAACGAGAAGATGAGTGCCAGCAGATTATTCAACTCGTAAACGAGTCTGGCGCGACGGTTCTAGCCGTGGGTGTGGGCGCACCCAAGCAGGAAAAGTGGATCCACAAATACAAAGACCAAATGCCCAACGTCAAGCTATTTTTGGCGATCGGGGCCACGATTGATTTTGAAGCTGGTAAAACCTCCCGCGCCCCAGCTTGGATTAGCAACTTGGGGATTGAGTGGATCTATCGCCTGCTTTCTGAACCCCAGCGTCTCTGGAAACGCTACCTTGTGGATGACTTGGTGCCGTTTGGCTGGCTGATTCTCCAGCAAAAACTCCATCTCTATAAAGCGCCCTACACCATCAAGCTCTAGGGCTCCTAAGCAAGGGACTCTTCTCCATCGATCATGATTAGATCGTTGCAGAGGAGTCCTAAAATATCCCCCCGAGTTCTGAACGGTTCGAAGGATAGGGAGATTGGGAGGCGATCGCTCCAATCAAA
>DATNRH010001089.1 GCA_036703605.1 Candidatus Obscuribacterales bacterium
TGTCCTCGGGGCTTAGGCCAGGCAATTGAGCGATCGCCCAATTATGCGATCGCCCTTGGGACGCGTGAGAAGATAAGGCCATGGCGGACATCTGCCAAAAAAATCATTACTGATCAGCATAGTCCACCGGCTGTCCCTTGACTATTCTTCTCGATCCTCGGGATCAGCGCTAATCAATGGGCAGCACCGATGCGGAAAGACCCTGGCTAGAGAGCGATCGCTGCAGTTGATCCGCCGCCGTTCGGTCTTCAAACAAACCTGCCTGCATGACGGTGCGGCCGTTGAGATTGGTGCGGAATGCATCGGGAACAAGCGATCGCACCTGCGCTTCCTGCTGAGAGGAGGTGGTGTTGACAATCACCCGGTAATTAAAACCCAGAACTGCCGCTTGGGGCGATGGGGCCGCCACGGCCACATTGGGCACTAGTGTTGTATTGCCCAATGGCGGTGTCATGTTGGGGACGGGCTCCAGGGGCGTGGGGGGTGGCAGCACCGGTGGTGCTCCTTGAACGATTGGGGGAGGTGTAGGCGTGGGCGGCTGAGGTGGCGGCGCTGCCCCCAGTTGCGTAGGAGTTTGGCCAAATTCAATCCAGCCATCGGTAGCCGGCTGTGTGGGTGCAGCGGGAGCGGGCGGTGCAACGGCGACGGGAGCAGGCACTAAGGCAGGCTCTACAACAGCTTCTGGCTCCATAGCTGGCGCAGACAAGTCTGGACGAACTACAGGCTCTGCAGACGGCGGCAGAGTCGCTGATAGTTCTCGCTGAGGGGCTGCCGCAATGGTGGATCGGAGATCCTGTTCGTGGGTGAGGTAGAAGTGGCCTAGGGTTTGCCCATTAAAGGCTCGTTGGGAAATATACCAGTTCGGATACAGGTAGATTTTGGCAAAACCGGTGGTGATGCGGTTGGTTTGACCAATGGCAAAACTGGGAGCAGAGCGATCGCGATCGGGCACCGCCATCAGCACCAAGCTATCGCTCGACCGCATCAAACGCAGGCTGTAGTCCATGCCCAGATCTTGACCTGCCATGCGCACAGAGTAGCCGTTGCTATCGGTGCTGCGGCCACAAATGCCGGTGAAGTCAAACGAGGTGAGCAGCAGATCAACCACGCCATTTTGCTCACTCCAGCAGGCGCGTTCACTCGACAGTTGCTGCAACAGGAGCAGTTGATGATTCTCCCCCACTGGGCTAGCCACCAAAATAAAGTCCTCTGCCGGGACGCTCTGCTGCTCAAACTCAACGGCGATCGCAGGAGCACTTGCGCCCACACCAGCCACCATCAGCCCCACACTCAGCAGCAGCGATCGCATCTTCCCAACGCTTCGACTCACCATAGCTTCTTCATTCCTCCGCTTCACCATGCCCACATGTATTCATGGATAACAACTTGTCTACAGGACTACTGACCCAAACCACGTTGCACCCAACCATCTTAATGAAGAGATTGTCTTTTTTGATCCGTGCTGTTCTATCTAGGACTGAGATGAATCCCGATCTAACCTTGAGAGATTCGGCCGCTGGGGAGCTACAGCCCCGTCCTGAGTCCGATCATCCGTAACATCTTGATGCTTATATGAGCAGACCCACGCATGACGGCATGAATCAGCCCTAAGTGTAGCGAAGACATCCAATAGTTGACCGCTAACCATCCCCAACGTTGACCTAAACATACACCCCTAAAACAACAAAGAGGGGCATGGCTCCCCTCTTTGCTGCACGTATTGCACGATGGTCAGATGGCGATCGCTCTTAGATCAACAAGAAGCACCCTAAAGCACATCATGACCCAGAAGGCGATCGCAGCAGCCTAAGCTTCTGATGGTTCAACCCGAGCGTAGAACAAGCCACGGATTTTTACATCTAGAGCTTCGTCGGTTCCCATATCGGTATCCGAAGGTTGCTCACTCTCAAACGTTCCAGCGATTTCGCCCGTGTAGCCATCAACCTTGGCAACCTGGAGGGAAATATGACCTTCGCCCGTTTCAAAGCTCTTGACATTTTCCCGACGGATTTCTTCGCTGTCTGCCCGTGCTGGCAAAGCAACGGCGTTGTCATACCCAGTCGTTAAACCCCGACCCTTCGGATCAAGGAAGTTGGACGTACGGTAGGACGGAACTCGGAAGGTGCCTTCCAAGTCGCTAGACGTGTTGATGGCACCCAAGCCCGGTTGGCTCTTGGCCACAAGACCCTTGATAGTGAACAGGAAGGGCACCTGTTCGCCACCCGGCAGGAGAACGGTGATGGCTTGGAAGTCAAACCCACCTTCTTCAACAAAGGTGATCGATCCATCGGATTCGGCCTTGAGCTTGCCGCTCACTTGGTCAATGGTTGACGTACGACGAGTGAGAGCCTTACCCGCAATAAAGCGAGATTCTTGGCGCTTATTGGTCGATTCTTCCTTAACAAAGTAGGACGTTGGCTCTAGACAAAGCTCGCGAATGACAAAGGATCCGTCTCCCTCAATGGGAATTGATCCTCGGCTAATTTCGCCAAGCTGGGGGCATTTGTTAGCTAGCCCGGTGCCACGAATTTGTTCGTAGGTGAGTGGGCCGTCCGCCGCATCTGGAGCCTCACTACACGCAGTTAAAAAGCCTAAACATAATGCCAGGAATGCGGCAACGAAAGCGCGATACCTCATGATTAACCTCAATGTGAATGCAAAATCCCCACCAATATTCCGAATGCGTATAACCGGCTTCTGACGCGCAGGCGCAGGACGTCAGATGCGTTGTGCAACTGCTAGGGCGTGCTTTGCAATCACAAGGCGATCGCAAACTCCGTTGTCCTAGTCACCGAGACAAGCCTAGTCATCTAAACCAGCTCGGGTTCAATAAACTCTGCGCGAAACGCAAGCGATTAGAAGCCTAAAGTGGTTCTCGTATAAGTCTCATAGAGCATTTTACAAGACCTTGTCGCCTTATTTTGGCGTAAGTCCGCAAATTCAAGCAGCGCAAAGACCCGCAAGACAAAATCGGGTGCGTCTCGGGATGAGAGCAGCTACGATGATGAAACCCACTCCTGAGGTACAACAGGCTACTTATGAATCAACGTGTTCCCTCGACCAATCCCACATCATTTCCAGGAAAACTGTCCGTCGATCCCAGCACCTACCCAGAAGATTTACAGGCGATCGCCACTTTGGTTCAAGATGCAGCCATCGGCCGCAAAGACGACTGTCTGAGCCTGCTGTCGTTGCTGCGGCTATTGGAAGCGCTCCACCGCGATATCCGCGAGCATCTTTTTCAAGACACCCTGCCCAGGAATCGGCAAAATCTCTACGCCCTGCTGCGAGACATTGAAGCGAATGGCGGTTGGCCCTACATCCATCGCATGAAAATTCGTCGATTGCTCGATAACGTGCCAATGCCGGATGACGCGGATTCATCTCCCCTAGATTGAGAATCAACCGAGCACTCTCAGCGGCGTTGATTGAGCGATCGCCCCCGACGATCCAAGCAAATCGGTAGAATAGGGCAAAGACCTGTTAGCAGTAAGCTCCATGATTCCTACAGTTATTGAACAATCTGGTCGTGGCGAACGCGCCTTTGACATTTACTCCCGTCTCCTGCGCGAGCGGATCATCTTCTTGGGGCAGAAAGTTGACTCTGACTTAGCCAATCTCATTGTGGCCCAGATGCTGTACCTTGAATCGGAAGACTCCGAGAAGGATATTTACCTCTATATCAACTCTCCCGGTGGGTCTGTGATGGCAGGTCTGGGTATTTTTGACACCATGAACCACATCCGCCCCGATGTTTGCACCATCTGCGTAGGGTTGGCAGCCAGTATGGGAGCCTTCTTGCTCAGCGCTGGCAAAAAAGGTAAGCGCATGAGTCTGCCCCACTCTCGGATCATGATCCACCAACCCATTGGGGGAGCCCAGGGGCAAGCCGCTGATATTGAAATTCAAGCCAAAGAAATTTTGTACCACAAGCGCCGGCTCAACGAGTGGCTGGCCAATCACACCGGGCAACCCCTAGAGCGCATCGAGGAAGACACCGAACGGGACTTCTTCATGTCTGCCCACGAAGCGATGGAGTATGGATTGGTAGATCAAGTTATTGATAACCAAGCCGTCGGTAGCCGCCCTCTGTCCATGAATCAGTAGGTTAGAGACTCAAGAGATTCGAGACCTCATAGATTCAAACCTCAAGAGATTCAGCCCTGCTAGGAGCGATCGCTCCTAGCAGGGTTTTTCATGGCTGAACCCCGCACCAACCCCTACTGCGCTTCCAGAAAACCGAGGAAATCCATCAGTTCTGAATCGGTCAGTTCTTGGCGGGTTTCTTTGCCATAGGTTCTCCGTAAATGGTCTCGCCCTTGAGATTTTGACCATCCCAACCGCCGCATTTCCACCAAAATTTTCGCAATATCATCCGATCGATCCACATTCCCTAGAGGCACATCAGCGGGTGGAGATTCTGCTGGATAGGGGGTAGGAAAACTAGACAATGGCTGCGATCGCCCCTCGGGGGTTAGGGTTGGATGATCCCATGACTCAGATCGTGAACTGGGACTGCTGATGCCCACCGGTTCCGGCGTGGCAGATTGACGAGGTTCTGGCGAGATTGACCGGGATGCGAGGGGAAGCTCAGAAGGCAAAGGCGGCGGAGTTGCCGTCCTTGAAGCTGGTTGGGATATAGGCGGGGAGACTGGAGGCGTCCACAACCCCAGCGATCGCAATGCCCGTCCCTGAGCCCGATCTTCAGCTTGCTCGATCTGCGGATCGGCCGACAGCCCCGAAGCGGTGATGGTTTCCCCCAGTTGCACATAGGCCCGCACAACATAAACGCCATCGTGCATCGCCAGCAACTCTGTGACGAGGCTGGCCGTGGGGTAATGTTCGCGAAATTGGGCAATGAGAGCGGGCAGCGTGGTGGAATCCATGGGTTGGTATCAGGGTAGACATCAAAACAAGGGGGTGAGTCAAGCGGAAGGCAGGCGCGATCGCTCGTTGTTGGTCAGCACGCCAGGGTGAGAGGCAACCGAGTCGGCACCCTGGCCGTAGCGATCGCCGGCTCTTCAGCAGCATAGCGTCTATGATTCACCGACGAAGCATAGGGGGCGATCGCTCTCTCCTGAACAGAGTTTCTGCAACGACCTCCAAAATTCCCGAGGATAACGTTAAGCTAAGTCAAGAGCATTCTCATGTTCGCTAGGAAACTGCCTGTTCGGTGCAGGTAGGAGGTAGCTAAGATTCCACAAGATCTAAAATAGATGACAAGACTAGAGCTGGCTTGGCATGAGTCCCAAGAGGTTCCAAAAGGTCAAGGGGACTGAGCCTAAACCATTCAGGCGGCTTCCCAGACACCTACGTCACCCATCGTTAGATCGTACATATTAGAAGTTAGCATTTTGATCCATCAACCGCTGAGGTTCATGGATCAACGCCTTTTTATAGACGCCCCCAGCGTCAACCGTTTTTGGCTCAGACTCGCATTTTTTAGGCTGATGTTAGACAAACTGCTCGAACTTTCACCCAATGTTGGACTAGATACTCTCCTGCTGCTGCTGGTGCTCATTGCCCTAGAGGCGGTGTTGTCGGCTGATAATGCCATCGCCCTAGCTGCGATCGCCCAAGGCTTAGGCAGTGCTGAAGAGCAGCGCAAAGCGTTGAATGTCGGTCTGGTTGCGGCGTTTACGCTCCGGGTCGTGTTGATTTTAACGGCGACGTGGGTCGTCCAATTTTGGCAGTTTGAGCTTTTGGGTGCCGCCTATTTGCTGTGGTTAGTCTTCCAGTATTTTCGCTCGGATGACGATGGCGGCACCCATCATCACCACGGGCCACGCTTTGCCTCCCTGTGGCAGGCTATCCCGATGATTGCCGTCACCGACCTAGCCTTTTCCTTGGATAGTGTAACAACGGCCATTGCCATTTCTCAAGAACGGTGGTTGGTTTTGACGGGGGGAGCGATCGGCGTGCTCACCCTGCGCTTTATGGCAGGCTTGTTCATTCGCTGGCTGGATGAGTTTGCCTACCTAGAAGATGCGGGATTTATCACGGTGGGCTTAGTGGGCGTGCGGCTGTTGCTGCGGGTGATCAATCCAGATTTTGTGCCCCCTGAATGGATCATGGTGATGCTGATTACCGCCCTGTTTGCCTGGGGCTTTTCGAAGCGTACAGAGCCGGCAGAGCCAGGGCGATCGCTTGAAACTCCTACCCTGCCAACCATTCCAGAATCGATCCAGGAGCCCCAAGAAGTCTCCATCGACGGATAGGAGTGAAAGACCTGGCTGCCTAGGTCATCGGCCGTGACCTGGCGGTGCTGTGGCACAATGAATGCGATATGGCTAGACCCATCTTTCCTGATGTATCCCTGTGGGGAGCATTGGGAGAGTGGCGATCGCACCGTCAGTCTTCACTCGGTGGGTGTTTAAAGGAATGACTAAATTTGTATTTGTAACCGGCGGTGTTGTTTCCAGCATCGGTAAAGGGATTGTGGCCGCAAGCTTGGGGCGATTGTTGAAATCGCGGGATTACTCGGTGTCCATCCTCAAGCTCGATCCCTACATCAACGTAGATCCAGGCACCATGAGCCCCTTTCAGCATGGTGAAGTGTTTGTCACCGAAGATG
>DATNRH010001090.1 GCA_036703605.1 Candidatus Obscuribacterales bacterium
TATGGCAGTTCATGCCCGTGGTCTGTCAGAACCCAGCGATTCTGACTATCCCCTCGTGCTCACCAACGGTCGCCTCTACGGCCATTGGCATACCCAGACCCGCACCGGTCGGATTGCGAAAACTGCCGCCATGCACCCAGCTCCGTTCCTAGAAATTCACCCTAAGGATGCAGCTCCATTTGATCTACAGGAAGGTGACTGGGTGGAGGTGCGATCGCGACGCGGCTTTGTTCGCCTACCGGTGACCATTACGAAAGCGATCGCCCCCGGTACGGTCTTCATGCCCATGCACTGGGGCGCAATCTGGGCCGATGATGCCGAGGTGAATGCCCTAACTCACGCGGCCCTCTGCCCCACCTCCCTGCAGCCAGAACTGAAGGCCTGTGCTGTGAACCTCATTCCTGTGCGTCTCTTGGAGGAGGCGATCGATCAGCAACGCATTCCCCAACCCTCACCGCTACTGAATTGCTGATACCCAATCCAGTATCCAAGATCAGCAGCGATCGCCGCTAGGTTGAATCCTCCTGCCTGAGTGATGTTGGGTTCTAACTCTCGACAACGACTATTCGCTTGAAGGATTGGATCTAGAAAGCAAGAAACGGGTGGTAGAATTGTCCACCCATCGGTACAGTGAGGGTGATAGGGAGCGGCACTAGACGACACTATGACCTCTTCAGCGGATATCAAGCTCAATCAGCAGGACACCTACGAACGCATTGCGGCGGCGATCGCTTTCCTGCGCCACCACCATGCTGAACAGCCTGATTTAAGGGCGATCGCAGATCATCTACACCTCAGTGAATCTCACGTTCAGCGCTTATTTACCCAATGGGTCGGCATCAGTCCTAAACGGTTTTTACAATATCTAACGGTGGACTACGCTAAGTCAAAGATTCAGACGACCAAAAATTTGCTAGACCTCACCCTGGATACTGGCTTATCTAGTCCGGGACGTCTTCATGATTTATTTGTCAACCTAGAAGCCATGTCTCCTGGAGAATATAAGTCTGGCGGTCATGGCTTGCAGATTCGCTATGGTATCCATGGGACGCC
>DATNRH010001091.1 GCA_036703605.1 Candidatus Obscuribacterales bacterium
GTTTTGCTTGCTAACATTGGTAGAAAGCGACTTGTTAATTGCTGAGCGACCCAAGGCCAAGCTCATCAGAATTAACAGCGATCCTAAGAACCTAATGGTGCCCCGTGAGGACATCGACGTCGCCCTCGTCTCGTCAGCCCAGCCCGCCTTGGAGGGCCTTGCTCACCGGCTACTGACCTCCGAGACTCTGTGAATTGTACGACTACTGACTGAGCTCTGGGGCCCAGTCGCAACAGTGGAAAGTAGTTGCTTCTGTGACGGTTTATTAAAGTTCCGAGGCTAGGTCACTAAGACCAGGTCGACCAGCCCTTTCTAAGTAGTCTACTGAGCTGGTTCGGTAAGCCTTGATGGCGGAGTCGGACGACTTTTTGGACATTTGGAAGAGGTTTACGGCAAGTTTCGCCGATTTGCTGTTGAGTTCGGAGTGTGCTGTGGTGTGGTTGAAAAAGTCCAGGGCAACCCTGCACTGCAGATTAGCGACCTGCTGGCTGCCAGCTCCCATTTCTTTCAGTTTGGATAGTTCTTCGAGGACCTCTTCGACCAGCTTGTTGATAATGGCTTGAAGCTCCTCCTTGTAGTCCTCGTCACCAAGGTAGAAGAGATCGTTGGATTCAAGCTTCGCGATATGGTAGGGCAACTTTCCGTTCATGCCGGCAAAAAGCGAGATCATGCCAAGGAAAACGTTGGCTCGGCCTGTGGAGCCTTCGGGCCATGGGTACTCCTTAACCACCTTGATGAGGCCCTTCGTGAGATAAAACGGGCCGTGTTCAGGGTGTCCGGGCATCACGATCAGGAGTCCACAGAAACTCCTCAAGTAGCTAGCTAGGGCAGCGCCCGTAGACACAGCACGCCCAGAGCCGTCAAAGTCAGCTTCTAGTGGCACTTCTTGCACCAGAGTAATGGCAGCCTTGAGAAGGCTCTCAGCCTGGGGCAAGGAACCGTTCTGCAGCGCAGCTTCAGCGGATAATAGATACAAGTAGAGGCGCTGGAAGACATCCTCCATA
>DATNRH010001092.1 GCA_036703605.1 Candidatus Obscuribacterales bacterium
ATCTTTTGGCTCTCCCTCTCCTTCAGTGGCTCTGTAGGTATAGATAGAAAGTTCCTGTTGGGGGTTAGTGTTGGTTTTCGGGGCGTAGGGGTGGTATGCACTTTCTTCTATGAAAATTTCTTTTCTGACACTGTTTCCGGACATGATCCAAAGTGGGTTGAGCTATGGGGTTTCGGGGCAGGCTCTGAAAAAGGGTCTGTTTGATCTGGAGCTCGTCAACCCCAGGGACTTTACCGAGGATGTCCATAAGACCGTCGACGATCGTCCTTTTGGGGGTGGTGATGGAATGGTTTTATTGGCTGAACCCTTTGAGCGCGCTTTGAATAGTTTGGCGCTTAGCCAGGACGCCTTGGTGGTGCACACGTCCCCCCAAGGGGAGGTCTTTACCGATGCCATCAGTCGCGAGCTCTCGACAGCTCAACAAATTGTTTGGGTTTGCTCGCGGTACTCGGGGCTGGATGAGCGCTGGCTCACCAAGAATGTGGACCGCGAGCTCTCTGTTGGGGATTACGTCACCAGTGGTGGCGAGCTGCCAGCCCTGGTGATGACCGATAGTCTGTTGCGCCATGTGCCCATGGTTTTAGGAAATGAAACCTCTCACGTTCAAGAAAGCTTTGCTCTGGGTGCACCTCTTGAGGCCCCCCTTTACACTCGGCCGAGGAGCTGGGAGGGGATGGAGATTCCACCGATTTTGTTCTCGGGGGATCATGCACGGATCGAGCGTTGGCGCCAGAGTACGGGATTTGTGCGCACCTGGGTGAAGCGCAAGGATTGGTACTTGGAATCTCAAAGCCCTGAGCGGTTATTAAAGCTCAAAGAACATTTGGCGGAACTTTTAAAAGAGGTTAAGAAGACCCCTGAAAATTGGATCTTTGCGGAAGCGCCTGAGGAAATTCTCGAGCAGGTCCTGCATGCTGAAGAGCTTTGGTCCCAGAGGGGGTTGTCCCGGTGATAAGAAAATGTCCCTTTGCCGTGGGCCTAGTGCACCACCCGGTCAAGGACCGCGCCAAAAATGTGGTTGCAACCAACGTCACGAACTTTGATATCCACGACATCGCTAGGGCCTCAAAGGCCTACGGGGTGG
>DATNRH010001093.1 GCA_036703605.1 Candidatus Obscuribacterales bacterium
CCATGTCCGAATCCAAGTCCTCAAGCAGTGACAAGGTGAAGAAGACCAGCACCAAGGCTAGCACTAGCCGTGCCACTAAGACTGCACCCAGCGATCGTATGGCTCTGGCCACAGCCGTAGCCAGCATCACCAAGAAGGGTGATGACTGGGTGGCAGCACTGGAGACCTTCAAGCAACTGCGAGAGGGTATTATCCAAAACCTGGAAACTGAAATTAGCACCAAGCAGCGTGAGCAGGAGGAAGCACAATCAGCCTTTGAGCAGACCAAGCGCTCCCGCCAGATCGAGATGGATCAGGATCTGAGCGAGTATGGCTACCAGCAGGCTTTGAAGATTCTGGCAGCGCGCCAAGAGGTACCTATTGAGTCTGCCAAGTTGGCCGAGTTGAAGGAACAGTACGCTACCCTCAAGGCCAAGGATGACTCTGAACTGAAGAATGCAGTGGAGGAGGAGCGCAAGAGTTCCGCTCGTGCCTTTACGTTTGAGAAGCGAGCCCTGCAGTTGCAGCATGAGAAGGAGGTGGCGCAATTGACGGCGCAGAACCAGGCCTTGTTGACCGCGGTAGAGAGTCTGAAGGAGGATGTAGAGAAGGCTCAGGCGCGGCTGGATGCAGCACAGGCTCTGACTCGTCACGTGGCTGAGGCAGCCAAGGCACCTCCTATCGTGCAGAACATGGGCAAGTAAGGCGTACAGGCACTTTTCTGCAGAAGTTAAAGTTTTAATACACACACACACACGCACGCATCTATACCGTCTTACTTGTTCAAAACACCTCACACCCACACGCCGGATGAGTGACACCGCTGTTACAGACGTTCAATTTATTTTGAACGTGGCCTATCACAATGGCTTTGGCTTTCAAGCAGAGGGAACTTCTCCTCTCGGAAGTTTAGTCATTGGGACTTTGTCGGGTCCTGAGGCCGAAGCAGCCCAAGTGCAACACTGGCGCAAAGACTTGGACACAGAAGAGGTGTATCTGGTCGATTTTTTGGGTGTGGTGTATGTCAAGATTCTGTGGACTTTGTATGATCGCATTCCAGAGATTATTCAGTACGCGTTGGACCAAGGTCAC
>DATNRH010001094.1 GCA_036703605.1 Candidatus Obscuribacterales bacterium
TTTTCGAGGGTCTTGAGTCTCAAATTTGCGCCATCCGCGACAATTGCTTCCTGTTGTTCGTTGACAAACGTAATGGTAGCCATAAGTCAAATGCTTCCTCTAGAGTAGTCGCCTCAAGCGATTTTATGCTTAAGGAGGGGGGTGATGAATACCCGCTCAATGTAGTGCCTCATCTGGCTTCATATTTTGCCACACTTTCGTGGGGGGCTCAGGGGCGATCGCCCTCCTGGGGTCTAATCATCACACCGGTGTGGAAGCCCTGCTCATCGACGGATCCTCGCGGCTATGGGGATGGTGCCCCAGGGAGCCTGTAACAATTGTCTTGTTTGTGCTGACTATGACGACGGCTGCCATCCTATTCATGCTCAAATTAAGATGAGACATCTATCACGATCCGTCGCAGTTTTTTTCCCAGGGCCGCAGGCTTAGGGGCGACGGGATCATCGGGTTTCGTTTCAGGGTCATCTTCAAGACATCTGCCTCTGTCTCTACCTATGACTACAACTCAGCAGCGGATTTCGGTCTGGAGTGGGCGCAGTCTAGGTCTGATCCTAGCGCTGGCGATCGCCTACTGGGGTGCGGGTCAGTTGGTTTTTCGGTTCATCTCGCTACCGGGCGGTATTACGCCGGTTTGGCCTTCCTCGGGCATTGGGCTAGCAGCGGTCTTTCTCTTTGGCTGGCGGGTGGCACCGGGGATTGCCTTGGGCGTGATCATGCTCCTCACTCACACCCAGGATGTCAGTCCGCTGGTGATTCTGGTGCAGGGGGCGATCGCTCTGGGATCATCCCTAGAGGCTGGTTTGGCCGCTCAGGTAATGCGGCGGCTGATTCCTTCCCAAACTCCCCTAACGCGATCGCGGGACGCGTTTCGGTTTGTGGTGATTGTCTTTGCAGCTCCGGTGATCGGGGCCACCATGGGTACGGCCAGCAGTTGCTTGGCTGGACTGAACCCTTGGTCTGATTTTTTGGCGATTTGGGGAAGTTGGTGGATCTCCAATGCCTTCGGGATGTTAATTGTGGCTCCCACCTTAATCAGTTGGTATGTCCAGTTTCCCCGCGATCGCCAGTTGGCCAACCTGCCGCCGCTAAGAACCGATCGCCTGCTGGAAGGATTTGCCATGCTGACGATGGCGGCGGCGGTGAGCTACATCGTGTTCCAGTTTTCCTTGCCTGTGGAATACGTGCTGATCCCCATTTTGATTTGGACGACATTTCGCTTAGGACTGGCGATCGCCACGGGGTTGGTGATTGTCATTTCAGGGATTGCGATCGCGGGCACGGCGAATGGTCTGGGCCCCTTTGTGCAAGCGTTGCGACCCCAGTGGCTGTCGCTGCTCTTGCTCCAGGCCTTCATCGGTGTGGTCACCTTGACGGTGTTGGTGTTGTCGGCGGTGATTGCGGAGCGCCAAGCGGCTAACTACCAACGTATCCAGGCCAATCAGTCCTTGGCCGCGATGGCGGAGGATCTGAAGATTGCGAACCAGGCGCTAGCGCAGGCGAATGGTGTGTTGGAAAATCGGGTGGAACAGCGTACCCAAGATTTATATTTTTCAGAAGACAAGTTTGCCAAGGTGTTTGGTGCCAGCCCCAACCCAATTATCATCAGTCGGCTCATGGATGGCGTAATTTTAGACGTCAACGCCAGTTTTCTGGATCTGTCGGGCTATGAACGCTCCAAGATTGTGGGGCACAGTGCTCTAGATCTGGGCATCTGGGTTGATCCTGAGCTGCGATCGCGCTTGGTGGAGCAACTTCAGCAATGGGGCGCAACCCGTGACTACGAAGCCGAATTTCGCATTGCGTCCGGTGCGGTGCGCTATGGGCTGCTGTCGGCAGAAATTATCACCCTAGATGGGCAAAGCTGTCTGCTTACCTTGGTGAATGATATTACCGAGCGCAAACAGGCTGAGCTAGCTCTGCGCTTGGAGCAGGAAAAATCGGAACGCCTGCTGTTGAATATCCTGCCCCAGTCCATTGCCGATCGCCTCAAGCAAAACCCGTCCAATAATCGCATTTCTGGGGCAGCGATCGCTGAGCACTACGACGAGGTCACGATCCTGTTTGCCGATATCGTGGGCTTTACCCAACTATCGTCGCATCTACCGCCTATGGAGTTGGTGAACCTGCTCAACAGTATTTTTTCCAGCTTCGACCAGCTTGCAGAACAGTTGGGGCTCGAAAAAATTAAAACCATTGGCGATGCTTATATGGTGGCGGCGGGGTTGCCCAATCCCCGTCCTGACCATGCGGAAGCGATCGCCGATATGGCCTTGGAAATGACGGCTGCCATGCAGCGCTTTGAGCAAGACCTTCAGTTTGACCTCAAGCTACGGATTGGCATCAACAGCGGCATTGTGGTCGCCGGTGTGATTGGGCAAAAGAAGTTTATTTATGACCTTTGGGGCGATGCGGTCAACATTGCCAGCCGCATGGAGTCGTTGGGAGAACCCGGCGGCATTCAAGTTACCCAAGCTACCCGCGATCGCCTTGCCCCTCTTTATGACCTGCGTGATCGGGGCGCGATCGCCGTGAAAGGCAAGGGCACCATGCAAACCTATTGGTTGGTGGGTCGAAAAGCGATCGCCCCGGTGACGGTCTAGCAGCTAAGTGTGAACAAAACCGTTATGCCAATTGCCAATTCTTGGATTGCCCGCTGCATGTTGTCTTCACCCTAAATCCCTCTTCCAGAGGGTTACTGTTTATATACATCTCGGCCTTCACCCCCTCAGTTCCTCTCTCAAAAAAAATAGGTGAGGAGGAGACCAGGCAAGGCTTTCCGGCTCCCCTTCTCCCGTCCTGGGAGAAGGGGTTGGGGGATGAGGGTAAAGCCAGTACAGGAAGGTTTTTAGGGCTTATGTATACACAGTAGCCCAGAGGGCGAGGGACTTTGAGACGTCTTAAAGGATGTAGCGCCTGAAGAATTGATATTATTCGCCTTCCACCTGAGCGCGGTATTCTTCCACCGACATGGCTTCATCCAGGTCTTCTGGGTTATCAAGTTTGACCTTGATCAGCCAGCCATCGCCGTAGGGATCATCAGCAATTTGTTCAGGGGCTTCTAGCATGGCCTCATTGCGCTCAATCACCGTGCCGGAAATGGGTGAGTGGAGATCTTCGACGGCCTTAACCGATTCAATGGTGCCAAAGGTTTCCCCTTTTTCAACAGCGCTGTCCACATCTGGTAGTTCTAAAAAGACAATGTCGCCCATTTGGTCAACGGCAAAGGCCGTGATGCCAATGGTGATTAGGTCATCGTCAACCCGCGCATATTCATGGGTGTCCAGATATTTCAAATCTTCGGGATAGTCCAGCGCCATACCTGTCCTCTCTATGTTTGCGTCGCCGTTCAAATTACACCACAATCTGCCCGTCACTGGGGCCATAGCGGTCTACATGACCTGTAATGCACCTTCAGGTTTATACAGCAGACTCCGCTGTCTCCCGGTATGGTGCCTCCAACGGGTCATCACTAAAGGCCTGAAAGATGTCGGATAGCACCACATTGGAAAAGAGAAACCCCTCGGGATCGCTCAGTCGCACCCGTGGCGGTTGTGGACGCCCTTCTCCTTGGTGGCTGTGGTGTTCCGACTCTAGCACAGGTGCCCATTCGATCCATCCTGTATCCGTATAAGTCATGAGGAACCGCCAAAGATGCTCCACCAATCCTAAACCAAATAAACGAACCATCGTCTTGAACTCTAAACCTTCTGCTAGCCGTAGCCCTAGCATGACGGTTTCCAAAAAGGTATCTTGCACTGGATCAATGGGCACATCCAATTGCCCTGGATGAATGGGTAAACCTTTGACCCATTCAAAATAAGCGCTGCGGGTACGAGGACGGGTGTAGCGCTGGTGGTGGATATAGCTGGCGGCTCCCATGCCAAAGCCATAGTAAGGTTGATTGCGCCAATATACGCCATTGTGTTGGCAAGCGTAGCCTGGCTGGGCATAGTTAGAAATTTCGTAGTGCTCAAACCCTGCTGCCGTTAACCGCTGTTGCGCCAGGCGATAGAGATCGGCGGCGACCTGATCGCTCGGTAGGGGCGACTCACCCGGCTGGTACCAGCGGCTAAAGGCGGTCTGCGGTTCGACAATCAGGTCGTAGATTGAAAGATGGGTGGGTTGGAGGGCGATCGCTCTCTGAAGAGACTCTTCCCAGGTTGCGGCGGTTTGGTGGGGCAGCCCTGAGATTAAATCAAGGCTGATGTTGGTGAAACCAGTTTGGCGCAAGGTGTCTATGGCTCGATCAATATCGGCTGGCGTATGGGTGCGGCCGCAGGCCTGCAGCAAGTCAAGCTGGAAGGCTTGGACGCCTAGACTGACCCGATTGATCCCCGCTGCTTGGTAGCCCCTAGCTTTGGCTGGATTGATGGTGTCGGGATCAATTTCTATAGAGATTTCCGCACCGGTAGCTATGCCAAACTGCTGGTTCAAAGCGTTTAAAATCTGCTGAACCTGCTCTGGTTCGAGCAAGGAGGGGGTGCCGCCACCGAAGAAAACGCTGGTGAGGGGGCGATCGCCTGGGGTGTGGGCAATTTCTTGGCAGAGGGGGTCAAGGTAATCTGCGATCGCTCTAAATCCAGCATTAGAGCCAGTCTGCCGGGCTAGGGGAGGGCGATCGCCTACAATGGATACGGGAAAATCGCAGTAATAGCAGCGTCGCCGACAAAAGGGAATATGCACATAGGCGGCTGTTGGAACTGCCCTGCTCAACGGGCTAGATAGGTGAGCCTCTAAGCGATCGCCGGTCTTTTGCATTCGTACGCCAGTGTGGTAATCCAACAAACGGTTTTGACCCTGAGAGATATAATGAACCTGTAAATGGCAGTCCTGTTGCGCATCTGACCATTTACCCTAACATCTGCAACCTTGGGCAGCTAGGAGCATCTTTGGCATCCCTAGAGCGATCGCCCTAAGGTCAACTTCTCATACTACCTGCTGCCTCCGCTCCCCTAGCTCCGCTACAGCTTAGTAGGTACATTCCTGCTATGGATTGTCCTAGAGTCTCCTATCCATACATTGTCATATATCATCCCATCGACTAGATTCTAGTCTGCTTCTTACTATGATTGATGCTGTCATTATCTTATCGTTCATTCTAGCTGGGGTCGGGATCGGGTTTTATAGCGTTGATCTTCTACCCGATACGGCCCTACAGCAAGTTACCAACGTAGAAGGGTTGAGCTTGGTCATCTCTGCCTTTGGTGCAATCATTGGCTTTGCCGTTGGCTTAGTCACCCAAACAGGATACCGCCGCATTGAGCGCCAAATCCGCGAAATGCCGGTGGATATGCTCATTAGCCGATCCCTGGGGCTCGTATTAGGGCTGTTGGTGGCCAACCTGATGTTGGCACCCCTGTTCCTACTGCCCATTCCCACTGACTTTGCTTTTATCAAACCCCTCACCGCCGTCTTGGCGAGCGTCATGTTTGCTTTCTCAGGGGTCAACCTGGCGGATGCCCATGGTCGCACATTACTGCGCTTGATTAATCCCCAAAGTGTTGAAAGCATGTTGGTGGCTGAAGGCACCCTCAAACCTGCGACGACTAAGGTTTTGGATACCAGTTCTATTATTGATGGACGGATTGAAGACTTGCTCAGCACCAGTTTTCTGGAAGGGCAACTGCTCGTACCGCAGTTTGTCTTACTGGAACTGCAGCAGGTTGCCGATGCGTCCAATGACCAAAAACGGGTGCGTGGTCGGCGGGGCTTGGATATTCTCAACCGCATTCAAGCTAATTACCCAGAGCGCATTGTCATCCACCCTGCGGACTATGACGATGTTGCTACGGTGGATGCTAAGTTGGTGCGCCTAGCTCAAGAAATTAACGGTACTCTACTGACCAACGACTACAACCTGAATAAAGTCGCGAGTCTGCAAAAGGTTGAGGTGCTCAATATCAATGACCTGGCTCAGGCGATGCGTCCTAACTATCTACCCGGCGACTACATTAATATCAAAATTCTCAAGCCTGGGAAGGAACCTGAGCAGGGTGTTGGATATCTCAACGACGGCACCATGGTCGTTGTGGAAGAGGGCAGCGAGTACGTGGGTGATGAACTAACGGTGGTGGTCACGGGGGCGTTACAAACCTCTGCCGGCCGCATGATCTTTGCTCGTCCTGAGGCCTCGGTGATCGCCTAGGTGCGCATCTCTCCCTTGCTACTCATGAACGCTGCTGTCGGGCATGGTGGCTCCGGTCAAAATCGCATTTGTGAGATTGGTGCTGCTGAGTTCTGCTCGTACGAAGCTGGCATCGGTGAGATCCGTATTCGTCAAGTCAGCCCGAGCCAAGTAGGCATCGGTTAAATTAGCATCCCGTAGGGTAGAGCCTCGCAGGTTGGCGCGGCTGAGATCAGCACGGCTGAGTTTAGCTGCATTCAAGTTGACCTTAGCCATGTGAGCCCGGACAAGTTGGGTGTCGGGCATCAGGGCTCCGCGAGCATCAGCTCCGGCCATGTCCACATCGGTGAGGATGGCGCGCTCCAGCTTGGTGTTGATTAAGGTAGCTCCGCGCAGAATGGCATTGCTCAGGTTTGCTTCGGTGAGGAAGGCTCCTTTGAGGTTGGCTCCGGCCAAATCGGTTTCCCGTAGATCGGCACCCCGTAGGGTGGCTTCGCTTAAATCGGCTCCCCGCAGGTCAACCCGGGCTAGATCTGCGCCGGTGAGATTGGCTCCCCGCAGATCTGCTCCCCGCAGGTTGGCTCCCCGCAGGTTGGCGCTATAGTGGCGGTTTTCTTCCCGTAGGTTGGCTCCGCGTAAACAGGCACCGCTGAGGTTTGCGCCGCTGAGGTTAGTATTACGCAAATCCGCGTCAATTAAATTGGCATTGAGGAGATTGGCCAAGGTGAGGTCGGCACTCCGCAAGTCTGCCCCTTGCAGCAGGGCCCCGTGGAGATCCGCATCATGGAGATTTGCGCCTACGAGGTCGGCTTGGTTGAGGTTTGCTCCACTCAGATCGGCTCCAGTTAGGTTGCTACTGGTGAATTTAGCTCGATTCAGGTAGGCGAAAATCAACAGGGAACTGTGGAGATCAGCGCGGGAGAACTGAATGCCAATGAGATCTGCCCCGCTCAAATTCTGCCCGCTGAGGTTCTCGCCGTTAAAGTTTGTTTCGCCTGCTGTGTAGCGAGCTATGAGGTCTTGTCTGTTCATAGAATGTGGACGGTCAGGAGTTTGGGCAATGGGTCAAGAGGAGGCTTAGTTCAGCTATCATCGAGGGTATCGATGGGTCAGGAGGAGGCTTAGTCCCAGCTATCGTCTTGTATGAGGGTATCGACATAGGAGGGTGGGCTAGCCAGTAGACCGGTGACATCAACTTCGTTCGTATTGACCCCGGTGATTTCATGGGCGGGCGGACTAGCGCGTAGACCGGTGGCATCAGCTTCGTTAGCATTGACCTCCGTAACCTCGGCTTCGTAGTGCCCCATCTGTTTCAGGGCAGCGGCACTGTTGGGGAAGCGATCGTAGATGGGTTTAATGGCGCGCAGGACGGCGCTGGCGGTCTGGGTATAGTGTTGCCCGTCGGCTTGCTGGCTAGCTATGCCTCGCAAACGTTGGTCGATTTGCTCGAAGGATGGGTAGGACAGGATTAATTCCTTAAGAAGGTTACCCAGTTCCTGCGATCGCACCATTTGAATCCCTTGACTCAGGTCGGCGATGGGTTCGCGTAGGCAGAAGAAAATCAGCAGCTTGGCCCGCAGGGGATTGGTGTATTTCATCACCTCCAATCGCAGGTCAAACATGGCATCGAGGATCTGCGAGGTATCGATGGTCTGGGCTGGTGTTGATGGATCTGCTGTGGCTGGGGTGGGGAAGACAATATGGGTGACGGGCGGGGGCGATCGCTTGGGATCTGGCGACGCCGCCGGTTCGACCATCCGGGTGCTGGGCTGGTGGTCTGTATATAGAGGTTGAAAGGCTTCTAGAATCATGTGCAGCACCCGTTGGTAAACCGCTTGGCGATTGAGGGTGTGGACAATGCTGCTGAGAATGGTCGTAAGACTGTCGAGGGTTGGAGCCAGGCTATGTAAATGTTCTACCAGGTATAGCAGGGAGAACTGGTTTAGCAACGAGAGGTCATTTTGCCAGGAATTTTTGCAGGCACAGAACAGCAGTTTCTTGACCCGCAGGGCATCGTCGCTCTGCTCCAAGGATTGCACAACGACGTGATACTGAGAACGGCTGGACGCTGGTTCTTGGGGCTGCTCAATCAGATATAGCGCATTAAAATGCTTCATGATGGCATTGGCCACCAAGGTATATTCTGCCTGTTTGTTCAGGGTACTGACAATTTTATAGAGATGCGATCGCAGATGCTCTAAGGTTGGGGCGATTGTCCATAATTGCTCGACTAACTGACGGAGCGACACCTGACTTAAGCGTTGAGGACTGGTTTCCCATGCACCTGTGCAGGCATATACCATCAGCTTTTTAATTCGAGCAGGATCGGGTTCACGCTGTAGCCCTTTCACTGCGTCGTCAATTACTGATAACACAATCATGCTGAAGCCTAGCTGAAGGAATCGAGTGGTTGGTAGGCGAACAGAGTAGGCGATCGCCATGTCACTCTGTCCTAGAGTTCCCTATCCCGTAGCTCGGGCAACAGGATCGAGGTAACTAGGCTGTAACCTGGCTATTCACCTAGTGTGGAAGACCTGGGGAGAAACTACCGATTGAGCCCACCTGATTCCTCAAATCATCGCATTGCGGCTGCTCCGGTGCCTACAATCGATACGTAGGGCTGCGTAAAGTATCGTTGCGCAACGTCTTGAGTTATATCGGCGGTGATCGATGCAACATGCTGCTGAAACTGTTGATCAAACTCAATCCCTAGCCCTAGGGTTTCATACCAGCCAAAAATTTGCGCGAGTTGAGCATTGGTTTGCTTACCAAGGGCGTACTGCCCTAGCAGCTTGTTTTTGGCTGCCTGCAGCTCCTCGTTTGACAAGCGGCGTTGCATCAATCGCGTTACTTCTTGCTGGAGACCATCGAGAGCTGTGGCGGTATTTATTGGTGCTGTGCCAAGATACACCACAAACTGAGATTGATTTAAACGAGTGGGATAGAAGGCAGAGACTTCGTAGGCAAGTCCGCGTTTTTCCCGTAGTTCGACGAAAAGGCGACTGGACAGGCCATTACCTAGGTAGGTATTGAGAACTTTGAGGGCTAGGTAGTCGGCAGAATGCACAGAGGGGGTGAGATGACCCACCATGACGATGGTTTGTTGCGTTTCTTCCGGGATGATGGATGTCTCACCCATGGGCACCAGTTTGGGTACATCCGGGTGGATGAGCGGCAGAACGTCGTTGTGATCGTGGGGTAGATGCCAGTCGCCGAAATATTTATCGACAAGGGCGATCGCGTCATCCGGGGCAATGCGTCCGGTAATGCTCACCACAATATTATCAGGACGGAAGTAGGTGTGGTGGTAGTTCTGTAAATGCTCACGGCTGAGGTTGGCAACGGTTGCCTCGGTTCCCAGAATAGGGTTGGCGTAGGGATGTCCTGGATACATCATCTGCCGCAGTTGTCGCTGGGCGACGGCGAAGGGCTGTTCCTGCATGGATCGCAACCCCTGCAGGGCTAGGCGGCGTTCTAGCTCCACTTCGGCGTCGGGAAAGCTGGGCGATCGCAGGAGTTCTGAGCCTAGGGCTAGCACTTCTGGAAAGTCGTGGGAAACGGTCTTAAAGCTCAGCAAGCAATAGTCGGCGGTGGCATCGGTGCCGAGGCTAGCTCCCACAGACTCCACTCGGTCAGCAATCTCGTGGGCAGAGAAGCGATCGGTGCCCTTGGTCAAAACGGCGGATAGTAGGTGAGAGATACCGGATTCTTGGGGCGATTCGCACACGCCTCCTGCTCTAATAAAAATACGGCAAGCAATAATATCTGCCGCTGGATTTTCGACCGCTAAGACTACCATGCGGTTACCGAGTACCGCCCGATTTACCGTGCGGGTATGGAGCGTATGGGCAAATTGTTGAGTAATTGACATAAATTCACTCGGCAAACAGGAAGGAGGCAGTTGGCAGTTAACAGTGGGCGTAACAGAGGGCAGTATGCCATATCTCGTACCCTAAGGGCTCGCTGGCAGGAGATGCATGGCAAACGACAGGGGATGCCCAGTCTCACCTCTAGGACATTCAAATTGCTGTAGCCAAGGTTGGTTGGGGTGCAATCTGGTGCTGGTTGAGTGTTGTGGTGAGACAGGCGATCGCTTCGTTGCACCCTAAAAGAGACCTGATGGTTGTGTCCGTCATGGCGGACACCGCCTGTATGGGATAGACCTTAGTCTGGCAGTAATACCACGGAGGCGTAACGGTAGGGCGAGAGGTACTGTCTGGCTAGATATTGCAGGTCATGTGGGGACAGTTGTTTGACTTGGGCAGGATAGGTGACCGCAAGGGTGGCATCGGCAATGGTGTGGTAGTAGCCGTAGAGCCCGGCAAGCTGGCTGGCGGTTTCGGTGGAGAAGGCGTAGTCGTTGCACATTAGCCGTTTACACCGATTCAGTTCTAGGGGCGTAATCGGTAAAGACGCTAACTCTGAGAGGCGATCGCCAATGGTTGCCTCTACGCGTTCCACATGCTCTGGATCGAGCCAAGCGGTGATGGTGAATAAACTCGAATCATGCTGCAGCGAAAAACTGCTGTCGATGTCTTGTACCCATTGGCGTTCTTCCCGGAGTTCTCGCACCAACCGCGAAGACTGCCCACCGGCCAGCAGCGCTGCTAGTAGGTCTAGCCCGTAGCTACTTTGTAGTTGATCGACACCGGGGCCCACCCAAGCCATCATCAGCCGAGCTTGCTCTAAGCGCGGCAAAGAGAGACGCTGGCGGCAAACTGCCTCCATGGGCGGATCGGCGTGGATGGTGGGGGCAGAAACGAGCGATCGCTCTGGAAAGGTCTGGAAGGCCGCATAGACTTGATCGAGGGCTTCCGCCTGGGAGAGATTGCCCACGATCACCACGGTCATGTTCTCGGGCTGGTAGTAGGCACGATGAAACTGGCGCATGTCTTGGGGCGATCGCGCCATCAGTTCATCCACATCACCCAGGATGGGTCTCCCGTAGGGATGTTGAGGATAGGCGGCTGCCAGCAGCGTCTGGAAGCCGATCCAATCTGGATCATCGTAGGCTTGGCGAATTTCTTCCAGCACCACCTGCCGTTCCATCTCAAACTCGCCCTGGGGAATGGTGGCATGGAGTAAAAGATCGGCTAGGAGGGGAAGTGCCTCGGGCAGGTGCTCTGCGGTGGTATTAATAAAAAAGTGCGCATAATCATGGCTGGTGGCTGCGTTGGTGATGCCTCCACAGCGCTCGATGATGGCATCAAACTGTCCTGGCTGGATGCGATCGGTGCCCTTGAAGATCATGTGCTCCAGAAAATGGGCCATGCCAAACCAAGGCGTGGGTTCAGCGATCGCCCCGGCCCGCACCCATACATCGACCGTGACAACAGATGAAGCGGGCAGGTCTTGATGGATAACGGTGAGCCCGTTGGGTAGTTGATAGATTAAACCGGGAAATGGATGGGAAGTTGATGGTGGAATCGTGACTTGCAACTGAGCCCCTATACTGACGCATTCAACGGTTTATCTATACTAGCGCTTCTTGTTCCTTTGGCTTGGCGTCGTTGTTAAAGGTTGCTAAAGCTATGGGGGATGGCTGGTCATCCACCGATGGGGGTGAGGGAAATCTAGGGATAATCTTCTATGAGGTTGTGAAGATCTCTTGTCTATCCCGTTCCAACTTTCTGGGTGAACATCGTACCGTAGAAATAGAAATCCTAGAACTAAAAGGCGATCGCCCCTTGGCTTGATCCATGCCTAATTTGTCCACCTTACATCCAGCTCGCACTCTATGGCCGTTCCATCCCTAACTCCTCTCCCTGTCCATCGCTCTCGGATTCGTTCATCGATTCAAGCGCTGCAGCCCCAGCTAGTAGACTGGCGGCGTACCCTACACCAGCAGCCTGAACTGGCGTTTCATGAACAGCGCACCGCTCAGGTGATTGCTCAGCAGCTTCAGGCTTGGGGGATCGAGCATCAGACGGAGGTTGCCCAAACGGGGGTTGTGGCGGTTATTCAAGGCGATCGCCCTGGGCCAGTGCTGGCCATTCGTGCTGACATGGATGCCCTGCCCATTCAGGAAGCCAATGAGGTGCCCTACCGCTCCCAGCGAGAGGGGGTGATGCATGCCTGTGGTCATGATGGCCATGTGGCGATCGCGCTGGGAACGGCGTTTTACCTGGCCCAGCACCGGGCCCAGTTGGCCGGCACCGTGAAGATTTTGTTTCAACCGGCGGAGGAGGGCCCCGGCGGAGCCAAGCCGATGATTGAGGCTGGGGCATTAGAGAATCCGCGTCCTGATGCGATCATTGGCTTGCACTTATGGAATAATTTGCCCCTGGGAACGGTGGGGGTGCGCAGTGGTGCCATGATGGCGGCGGTAGAACTGTTTGACTGCATGATTCAAGGGCGGGGTGGCCATGGAGCCATGCCCCACCAAACGGTGGATGCGCTGATTGTGGGTGCCCAGGTGGTGAATGCTCTGCAGACGATTGTGTCCCGCAATCTCGATCCCCTCACCTCCGGGGTGGTGACGGTGGGGAGTTTCCATGCGGGCAAAGCCCACAACGTCATCGCCCATCGAGCTGAACTGAGCGGTACGGTGCGCTACTTTGACCCGGCTCTGGATGGCTTTTTTGGCAAACGGATCGATGATGTGATTGCTGGGGTCTGCCACAGCCATAGTGCCACTTATGAGCTGAACTACTGGCAGCTCTACCCAGCGGTGATCAATGATGGAGCGATCGCTGACCTAGTGCGATCGGTGGCAGAACAGGTGGTGGAACCGGGGCTGGGGGTGGTGCCCAACTGCCAGACCATGGGCGGTGAAGATATGTCCTTTTTCCTACAGCAGGTGCCCGGCTGCTACTTCTTTTTGGGATCGGCAAATCCTAGCCTAGACCTGGCCTATCCTCACCACCATCCCCGCTTTGACTTTGACGAAACGGCCCTGAGTATGGGCGTTGAAATCTTTATCCGTTGCGTGGAACGCTTCTGCTCTTCTGCCTTGGGGTAGGATGATTCTAGGCGACTTGTGTACCTACGCTGATTGACGGACAAAACTCCTGTGATCTTGCTTCTCTCGTAGGTTGGGTTAGCGTCAGCGTAACCCAACAGAATCTAAGCTGGTACTGGGTGTAACCTTGCTCAACCTAGCCTAAGCAAAATGATTTGTCCGTCAACCAGGTGCCTACGATATTTTGATCATTTTCCTGGGCGATCGCCCCTCGTTCTTCATATGTGAGCCATGCTGAATCCAGATCCCGAAATTCGTCGGTTGCTCGATCTCATGCCAGCCTCTGGGCGCATGGTTACCAAACTGGTCAGCCGCCCGGAGCAGTCAGCGGTGGTGGACGTGACCTTTCCTCTGCCTTGGCACCGCACCCGTCCGATCAGCGTGAATTTTGATCTATGGGGACAGCTTTCTCGCCCCCAGCGCGATCTCATGCTGCTACGTACCGTTGCTTGGCTGACGTCCATTCGCTGGTTCCAGCCCAGCATCTACCAAGGCCTCGTGCTGGCGGGCGCGGTGGGTACGTTGATTGAACTGAGTCAGGGGGATGCGATCGGTGCGGTGACGGCCGGAGGGTTGACGGTCTTGGCTGGCACGCAAATTTGGCGGGGAAGTCGTAGCCCTCAACTGGAGCTGGAGGCGGATGAAGCGGCCCTAAGGGTGGCCCAGCGCCGGGGCTATACAGAGCCGGAGGCCGCCCGCCATTTGGTGGATGCCATTGAGGTGGTGGCGGCCATCGAGCGCCGTCCAGGGTTAGATTTTACCGAGCTGCTGCGTTGTCAAAACCTGCGGGCGATCGCTGGTAGTTCGTCCATGGGCGTTCCTGACCCCATGCGGCGATCGCTCAACCGTTAACCGGCTCTAGGTGAACCGACTCTAGATCCTTAGCGTGATCAAGAAAGTTAACCTGAAGATCTTGCCAGACCTGATCGATCAGATCCGGTGCATTGCTGTCAAACCAATGAATTCGCTGATCGGCCCGAAACCAGGTGCGCTGCCGTTTGGCAAACTGGCGGGTATGCATCGCAATTAAATGTTGAGCCTCGGGGAGCGACGTGGTGCCTGCGAGGTGGTCTTTGATTTCTTGATAGCCTAGGGTGTTGAGCAAGGGGAGATCCCTGCCGTAGCGATCGCATAGACCTGCCACTTCCTCTACCAAGCCCTGCTCCAGCATCTGGGCCGTGCGCTGTTCAATGCGTTGCTGGAGGCGATCGCCCTCGGCGAGGCAATCCAGACCAATCTGATACACAGGATAGCTAGGTGGCTGCTCGCCCTGCTGGGATGAGAGGGGAATGCCCGTGGTGTAGAACACTTCCAGGGCACGGATGGTGCGGGTTTGATCATGGGCATGGATGCGTTGGCTGGCGATCGCGTCCACTTGGCGCAACATCGCATAACATTGAGATTGGCCAAGGGCTTGGAGTTGCGATCGCAACTCAGGATTGGGAGCCACGCGGGGAATGAGGAGACCATTGACAATGGCTTTGATATACAGTCCCGAGCCGCCCACCAGCAAGGGAACTCTTGCCCATCCACGGGTGGAGCGATGGATCTGCTCAATCACGGTGGTCGCCCGCTCTTGGTAGCCCGCTAAGGTCAGGGTTTCGGTGGGGTCGCAGATATCCAGCAGATAGTGGGGCACCTGCAACTGGTCTGCCTTGGATGGCTTCGCGGTTCCAATATCCAATTCCCGGTAAACCTGCCGCGAGTCGGCATTAATGATGCAGCTCTGCATCCGCTGGGCCAGCTCTACCGCCAACCCCGATTTGCCCGTCGCGGTTGGGCCACACACTACAATTAACATATCAGTACAAATGTATTAACTAGCCTATTTGTCGATACAATAGGGTTGGAGCGCCAGGTTTGGAACCATGATCGTCGTCGCTAAGGGCGATCGCTGCCGTTCCCGTCAACCCCGTTCAGGTAAGCCTTTAGCCACCCCCACAGTAAAACTTATCTGAAATCCATCTAAAATCGCCCTCAAGCCTTTTGTGTTAGAATTTAGGTGTTTTTTGATATTCAGAAGTCTTTAGCGGCTTCAGGTCAGTATAGGAGCGCTTCATTCATGGCTGAAAACTATGGTGCTGATCAGATTCAGGTTCTTGAAGGGTTAGAGCCTGTTCGTAAGCGTCCAGGAATGTATATCGGCACCACCGGCCCTCGCGGACTGCACCATCTAGTGTACGAGGTGGTGGATAATTCTGTCGATGAAGCCCTCGCTGGCCACTGCCAGAAGATTCAAGTGACGCTGAAAGCGGATGGCTCGGTCGTGGTGGTGGACGACGGGCGTGGTATTCCTACCGATATCCATCCCTCAACCGGCCGATCGGCCTTGGAAACGGTGATGACGGTTCTCCACGCCGGCGGTAAATTTGGCGGCGGTGGCTACAAGGTTTCCGGTGGTTTGCACGGGGTGGGGATTTCGGTGGTCAATGCCCTGTCGGAATGGGTAGAAGTGACCGTCTGGCGCGAGAAGAAGGTGCATACCCAGCGGTTTGAACGCGGCTTGCCCATTGGAGAACTGGCGATCGCCCCCTGCCCCGATCATCGTACCGGTACCGCGGTGCAGTTTAAGCCCGATACCCAAATCTTTGCCACGGGGATTGAGTTTGACTACAACACCCTGTCGGGTCGGCTGCGGGAATTGGCCTACCTCAATGCTGGGGTAGAAATTGTCTTCACCGATGAACGCCTAGAGCTGATTAAGCGGGATGTGCCGCGCTGCGATGTGTTCCACTATGCCGGTGGCATTAAGGAATATGTTGCCTACATCAACAACGATAAGCAGCCGATTCACGAAGAGATTATTTTTGTCTCAGGTGAGCGCAACAACGTGCAGGTGGAAGTAGCGCTGCAGTGGTGCTCAGATGCCTACACAGACAACCTGCTAGGCTTTGCCAACAACATTCGCACCATTGATGGCGGGACACACCTAGAGGGTTTGAAAACGGTGCTCACCCGCACCATGAACTCGATCGCCCGCAAGCGTAACAAGCTGAAAGAGAGCGACTCCAACTTGGGGGGTGAAAACATCCGCGAGGGGCTCACCGGCGTCATTTCTGTGAAGGTGCCTGACCCTGAGTTTGAAGGGCAAACCAAGACCAAGCTGGGCAACATGGAAGTCCGGGGAATTGTCGATTCTTTGGTGAATGAAACCCTGACAGAATATCTAGAGTTTCGTCCGGCTGTGGCGGATGCCATTCTCGAAAAAGCGATTCAGGCCTTCAATGCGGCGGAAGCAGCTCGTCGAGCCCGTGAACTGGTGCGCCGTAAGTCGGTGTTGGAATCATCGACCCTGCCAGGGAAGCTGGCAGACTGTAGCTCTCGGGATCCTAGTGAGTCGGAAATCTTCATTGTTGAGGGGGATTCTGCGGGCGGCTCTGCAAAACAGGGGCGCGATCGCCAGTTTCAAGCCATTCTGCCGTTGCGCGGTAAAATCATCAACATCGAAAAAACCGATGATGCCAAGATCTACAAGAACACGGAAGTGCAAGCGTTAATTACAGCGCTGGGTCTGGGTATTAAAGGGGATGAATTTGACTCCGCCCAACTTCGCTACCATCGCATCATCATCATGACGGATGCGGACGTAGACGGTGCCCACATTCGCACCTTGCTGCTGACCTTTTTCTATCGCTATCAGCGAGCCATGGTGGATCAGGGATTTGTATATATTGCCTGTCCGCCGCTCTATAAGATTGAACGGGGACGCAGCCACTACTATTGCTATAGCGATCGCGAACGCAATCAAATTATCAGCGGCTTCCCGGACAATGCCAAGTATGATATCCAGCGCTTTAAGGGCTTGGGTGAAATGATGCCGGAGCAGTTGTGGAGTACCACGATGAACCCGGAGACCCGCACCCTCAAGCGAGTGGAAATTGAGGATGCTGCCGAGGCCGATCGCATCTTTACGGTGCTCATGGGCGATCGCGTGGCTCCTCGCCGGGAGTTTATTGAAACCTATGGCTCCAAGCTCAACCTAACGGATTTGGATATTTAAACATCCAGCGTCCATGCTGGCTTTAGTTGTGTCTGCAGCCGATCGCGTTTCCAGGGAAACAATTCATCCTAGGAACGCGATCGCTCTAGGTTGGCGATGAGATATAGGAAAGCCCAACTACAAGGTCGGAACGCCTACAATCTACCTGCGACGTTGCTGAATGAGGCTATGAAACTGGCGTGAGCAAGATGCTCACGCTACCTTAATTGTGAATGACTGCAAGTGTGCGTCTCGCTCACAGTTCGTTAGCGCAAATCCTATCCAATTCATCAACGCCTCGACCTGCTAGAGAGCGATTGGCAGGATGTCACACAGACAGGATGTTACACAGAATTGAAGCGAGGATGGTCTCGTAGGGTGCCGGGTTCAAACTCATGCACCCAACGCACAAAGGATTGGGATACGCCGCGCAGATCGTTTTGACGAACCAGCAGGGCAATATAGTTAGCTTTTTGCTTGACTACGATGGCAAAATAGCCGCTGCCATGGATGATGGCGTGGCTAAATCCTTCTAACCGTAGCGATGACATCAGCAGCGATCGCAGCCCTAGGGCCTGGAAGATGGTTTGCACCCAGCCAATATCGCCACTTTCTGGGGTTGTAAAATACTCTTTCGGCAGCCCGCTAGGGTCGAAAATAGCGGCACCGATCACCGAGTCGGCGTAGGTGTCAGGTGGGGATGTACCTGGGCTCATAGGGGGTAAGGACATAGTCAACGGGTCATCAGAATTCAGCAACATGGTAGGGTCACCCACATCAGCCAGTTATGTACACCAGAGAAATCATGTGCTTGTCAAACGATACCCGACGCGACACCGATCGCTCTCCTCGAAATACGACCTACCCATATCGACGATGCAGCCGAGTTGCTTCTGCATGGCTAGTACTGAGTCGTACAATCTAGTCCTATTGTCTCGTATTTCGATCGGAGTTGTAATCTTTCCATCGGCTAGCTATGGCTAACCTGCGCTTCATATCGTTCAAAAAAACGTGTGTAGAGCGCTGTAGCTGTCGCCGTCAGGGTAACGAAATCATCCTAGAAATCTCTGCGACGTGATTGTAAATGAGTGGCGCAATCTGACTGATCCACTAGCAGCGGAGTCCAGATCTTACCGATTACACCCTCATTGATGTCCTTGTAGATGGCTCACTTCATCGCCATCACTCACCAAAAAGCTATCTCCCTGACTCTACTAGTCTAGGCAGGGGCGATCGCCTCCGACGACCGTGAAAATGCTTGGTCTAGCAAATGCTCTATGAATCTTTCATAAATATGCTCTGTGGCTCTATATTCATGGCTGCCCAGACAAGATTATGGCTGCTCCTGCCAATACAAATAGGCGCTGTAGGCCAGGGTGACTACGCCGGTAACGATCGCCATCTCATTCACCTGAAACTGCGGGTGATGCAGCGGGTAATTGGGCTGATCGTCGTAGCCTACCCCTAGGCGAAACATCGTGCCGGGAGCATGTTCTAGGTATAGGGCAAAATCTTCTGCTCCTAGGGATGGTTCATCTAAGCGTTGAATGCGATCGCTGCCCCAGGCCTCTTGAGCGGCAAGTTCAACCACTTGGGTGAGAGATGGGTCATTTTGCACCGACGGCACCCCCCGCCGATAGTTCACGGTGTAGCGTGCTCCATACATTTGGCAGACGCCATCGACAATGGACTCTACCCACCCCGGCAACTCTGCACTGGTTTCGGGATGGAGCGATCGCACCGTACCCACCAGCCGCACTTGATCGGCGATGACATTGGGTGCCCGGCCGCCGCTAATTTGTCCAATGGTTAACACCACTGGACGGAGAGGATTATGGGTGCGGCTAATGGCTTGCTGTAGCGTAGTGATCACCTGGGCCGCGATCCAAATGGCGTCAATGGCTTCATGGGGGCGAGCGCCATGGCCAGACTCTCCCAAAATGACAATTTCTAGGTCATCTGCTGCCGCTGTTAGTGCCCCATAGCGAATACCAACGCAGCCACCCAAGATCGATGGAAAGGTATGTACCCCAAGAATGGCGCTCACATGATGCATGGCACCATCTCGGATCATCCAAGAGGCTCCCTGGGCCGTTTCCTCGGCCGGTTGAAACAAGAAGCGCACGCGTCCGGGTAGCGGATCGAGTTGGGAAAGCACCATGGCAGTGCCTAGACCCACCGTGGTGTGAACATCGTGACCGCAGGCGTGCATCATGCCCGTAAAGCGCGAGGTGTAGGCTACATTGGCGCGCTCTTGAATGGGCAGGGCATCCATATCGGTGCGGATGGCTAAGAGACGATCATCCTGCCCCAGTCCCTCTAGTTCACCAATCACCCCGGTTTTACCCACCAGTTCTTGGACAGAGAGTCCGCAGGATGACAAGACTCCGGCCACATAGGCCGCTGTTTGATATTCCTGTCCGCTCAGCTCCGGATGGGCATGGATGTGGCGACGAATTTCAATTAACCGAGGAGCCAGTGTTTCTGCAATTTCTTTGATGCGACTTAACATGAATACCCTTCACTCGTTCACCAGATGTAGCATTTTTCCCGCGATCGCCTCGTTCACAGCGCTCGGTATTAACGCATGATGTCTCTAGTATTCCATTCGCGTTGGAGTTGTGCCATTCAGGGCGATCGCGGCCGCCTACCTCGGTGCAATATGGGAATAGAGAGATCTGCTAGGTATGGACAGCCCAGATACAGATGAACCTATGCGAATCTTAGGCGTAGTGCCATCATAGAGAAAGACTGCATGGTGCATTCATCCCGGCTGACCCAAATGCGATCGCTGCCTATCTCTCCATCCACCCGGGTGTATCCCAGTTGTGCAAGTTGGCCCTCATCCCCCTTTCCCTTCTCAACAAGGGAAAGGGGAGCAGATGTAAAGTCCCTTACCCGCTCTGGGAGAGAGATTTAGGGTGAGGGCTACAAACGTGGAATGCACTTCATCCACCCTGCATTGGCCGCCGTCTAGCTATGACCTATCCTCTCTCCGCAGCTAAGCTTCAGTGCTACGATCGCTGCCCTAAATCCTACTATTTTCGCTATGAACGGAAGCTACCGGGGACGGCCTTCTTCGGGTCGGCTGCGTTGGGAACAGCGCTCCATCAAGCCTTGGCGCAAATTTATCGAGATTGGCACTATCAAGACGCCCTGCCCGCCCTAGAGTGGATTGAGCATTGTTGGAACCAGCAGGGCAATGGTCTGAGCAGCAAGCAGATTGAAGAGGGGCGAGGGATTCTGCGGCGGTACTACCATGAATTCATTATGGCGGAAGCCGCCATGCGTCGGCCGTTGGCGGTGGAAGGACGCATTCAGGGAACGCTGCAGGTGGAGAACCTAGAGTTTTCGCTGTCGGGGCGTTATGACCGAATTGATTATTTAGATGACGGGCTAGAGCTAATTGACTACAAGTCCACCAAAGATGTCAATTTGGGCCAATCGGATGAACTTGACCTACAGATTGGACTGTATTACCTGGCCCTAGAGCAACATTACCAGCGGAGCTTGAAGCAACTGAGCCTCATTTACCTGCGCACGGGCGATAAGGTGAGCTTTGCGGTGACGCCGTTCCATCGAGAGCGGGTGACGGCCTTGATTAGTGAGCTGGCATTGGAACTGCGCCACGATCGCCGCTGGCAACCGTTTGCGGGAGAGCAATGCGATCGCTGTGCCTATGCCAAATATTGCTCTGCTGCCTGCGCCTGCCCCGAACCTCTGCCCGATACAGCTAAGCCCGAACCCCAACTCCAGCTTGTGCTAGGGCTCTAGGACTCAATCTAGAAGGTCATCATCTGGGGTTTCAACGGTAGGGTAAGCTGACAGTAGACTTGGATGACGTGCCAGGCTTCAGGATTAACGCAATATCACGATAACCATCATGCAGACTTGGCAATGGACAACCTGGGGCGATCGCCGTTATCTCACCTGTAGCCTGTTGGCCCCATGGCGGCATGGATTTTTTACCCAACAGTTTTGGCCCCAGCTCCCTCAGGATCTGGTGCAGGTGCTGCACCCCCATGCCCAGGTGAACCGGGTGAAGCAGGTGCATGGCAATCGAGTGTTGACCCCTAGCGAACTCCAACAGCCCACGGATGCGGCAGAGGATACCCTACATGCTGCCGATGGGCTAGTTTCCGATGGCGACACTCAGTCGTTGTGGGTGTGTAGTGCCGATTGTGTGCCGGTGTTGATTGGCGATCGCCACACGGGACAGGTGGCGGCCATTCATGCGGGCTGGCGCGGTACGGCGGCGCGAATTGTGCCCCAAGCGATCGCCCGCCTGCAGTCTCAAGGCAGCCGTCTAGCAGATTTGCAGGTGGCCATGGGGCCAGCGATCGCTGGCGAGGTGTATCAAGTGTCTAAAACCGTAGCAGCGGAACTGGGTGAAAGCTTAACGGAGCAGCCCCAGGGTTCTGCTACTGAATCCCCCGAGTCGATCGAGAGCGTACTCCAGAAACTACAGAACTTACCCAATCCGCCTATCTACCCCGATGAGCATCCAGAGCGGGTGCGGATTGATGTGCGGCGCATTAACCAACTGCAGCTAGAGCATCTGGGCTTGGAGCCTCAGCAGGTGGCGATCGCTCCCCACTGCACCTATCAAAGTCCCCAAGACTTCTTTTCCTACCGCCGCACGAAGCAAAAGCAGGTGCAATGGTCGGGCATTCTCAGCGCTTCTACGTAACTCGGCTGGGCCCATGCTCAGGATTGGCAGGAGAGCGATTATACCAATGCACAGCTTTCTAAGGTGCGTTGCGGCTTCGCCTAACAGCACCCTACAACGTGATGTATGGAGATCCGCAGTGCCATGGCTAGGACAGTAGCTTTAGGGAGGGTGCCATGCTGTCTAAAGCGTCATCGAAGGAAGCAGCATCGTCTAGGGTTTCACGGCGAGCAAAGGGGGACGGTAGGGATCCGTCATCTTCCTGATGTTGCTGAAGGTGATTGAGGGTATCAATGAAGTCTTGGATACCCTGAAATTGACGATATACGGAGGCAAATCGAATATAGGCAACCTCGTTAAAACGCTGCAACCGTTGCAGAACTAGGTCACCAATTTCAGTGCTTAAGACTTCGCGGGCAGCTTGCAGTTGCAGTTCTGACTCTAGTTCATCGACGAAATTCTCGATCTGTTCAGCCGAGACACCAGTTTTCTCGCAGGCATGAACAATTCCTCGTAAGACTTTGGAACGGTCAAAGGATTCGCGATCGCCATCTCGCTTGACGACCGTAATGGGGACAAACTCAATGCGCTCATAGGTGGTGAAGCGACGACCACAGCGTAAGCACTCCCGACGGCGGCGCACGCTTTGCCCCGACTCCGCTGCGCGGGACTCTAGCACGCGATTATTTGTGAACTGGCAAAAGGGACACCGCATAGTGAAGGCCTTAGATCAAGGTCAATGAGGTCGGCGGGCGATCGCCTAGGAGCAACCCTATCAGCAGACGGTCAGCCGAGAGTCATGTCGAAGCCATGGTCGCAAACTTAACCCATATCTGCAACTCGGCTACCGAAAACAAACCCTGACGAATCACCTCCCTTAAGAATACATCCAAGCTACAAAAAGACTCAAATCTAGCCCTTGTCCACTGTAGCTAGTGCTGATCAGATCAGGGATGTAGCAAATCTAGATGGTGTACTGCTTCTGATCGCCTTGGGTTGATCGGCGTAGGCATAACAGTAACAATACTTAACACCCATAGACCTGTTCATGAACTAGCAGATGCCTCGAATCTAGCCCATAAAAAAAGAGTCACACCGGCGTGCAACTCTTGTAGACATGATCATTCATGTTGGACTAGGGGGCACAATGTTTGATCAACCCTGTGCCAGGTCTAGTCTAGTCTTTGGTAATACGAGGGGGTTCACGAAAGGCGATCGCAAAGAAAATTGTGCCGAGCGCCCCAATTAAAACCAGAATGTAAGCAACACTTTCCATGGCTTGACCTTCTTACTACATCTATCTTTAGTCTACAAACAAATGCAAGAAAGACCCAACCTGAAAGCCATCGACCTGCGATCGCCCTCGGTTGAGTCCTCTTCAGATGCTTAGATTGCTTCTTTCCGGCGGGTAGATTTGTCACCCACCTTCTGGTAGAAGCCCCATTCCACTTGCTCTTCCGAGAGCTCAGGGTCAACCCCAGCAAACACATCCCGGAACAGAGTCCGCGAGCCATGCCAGATATGACCAAAGAAGAACAGTAGCGCAAAGACAGCATGACCGTAGGTAAACCAGCCACGGGTGCTGGTGCGGAATACCCCGTCAGAGTTCAGGGTTTCCCGATCAAAGTCAAAAGGCTCACCCAACTGGGCTTTACGCGCAAAGCGCTTAACCGTTGCTGGATCGTCAAAGGTTTGACCGTTCAATTCCCCTCCCAAGAAGGAGACGGTTACGCCGGTTTGCTCGAAGCTATACTTCGACTCTGCCCGACGGAAAGGAATATCAGCCCGAATGACACCATCTTGGTCAACCAAGACCACTGGGAAGGTTTCAAAGAAGTTAGGCAGACGGCGCACAGAGAGTACACGACCTTCGCCATCGGTGAACGTCGGGTGACCCAGCCAGGTTTGGGCAATTCCGTCGCCCTTGTCCATAGCTCCAGTACGGAACAAACCACCTTTTGCAGGGCTGTTGCCCACATAGTCATAGAAGGCTAGCTTCTCTGGAATTTGAGCCCAGGCTTGCTCTTCTGTTTGCCCAGCCGCAACGCCTGCCTGAACGCGGCGCTCGATTTCTTGCTGGAAGTAGCCGCCATCCCACTGATAGCGGGTTGGCCCATACAGTTCAATCGGAGTGGCTGCACTGCCATACCACATGGTTCCTGCAACCACAAAGGCAGCAAAGAACACGGCGGCAATACTGCTCGACAATACAGTTTCGATGTTCCCCATCCGCAAGGCCTTAAACAGACGCTCGGGAGGACGCACAGCAATATGAAAGAGTCCAGCGATAATTCCGACTACTCCAGCGGCAATGTGGTGGGCCACAATGCCCCCTGGGTTGAATGGATCAAACCCATCAGGCCCCCAGGCTGGAGCCACAGGCTGAATGCTGCCCGTCACCCCGTAGGGATCAGACACCCACATGCCGGGGCCGAAGAGACCCGTGAGGTGGAATGCACCAAAGCCAAAGCACAGTAGACCAGAAAGGAATAGATGAATCCCAAACATTTTAGGTAAGTCTAGTGCTGCTTCGCCCGTCCGAGGGTCTCTAAACAGCTCTAGATCCCAAAATACCCAGTGCCAACAGGCCGCTAGGAATAGCAGACCAGAAAGGATGATATGGGCGGCTGCTACCCCTTCAAATGACCAAAATCCTGGATCAACACCCGTTTCACCGGTGATGCTCCATCCACCCCAAGAACCCGTAACCCCTAGGCGTGCCATGAAGGGCATGACGAACATGCCTTGTCGCCACATGGGGTTGAGAACTGGGTCGCTTGGATCGAAGATCGCTAGCTCGTACAGAGCCATTGATCCAGCCCAGCCTGCCACAAGAGCCGTATGCATCAAATGCACAGAAATCAGACGACCTGGATCGTTCAGGACGACTGTATGTACGCGGTACCAAGGTAGTCCCATCGACTACGCTCCTCCTAATTCGTGTTTCAACGCTTCCTTCAGGTTTATCCTAATCGGTTTGCCGATTGTGCTCACGTCGTACCTAGGTTAGGCATCATGTGAACCTGCAACCGAGCAACCGGCACACCTGCCGGCTAGTTCTTGAAGCTATCTGCCCCAAGCTCTAAACCAGTTTGACAAGACGTTTGTGAAAATGAAAGTGTATAAAGAAGTGTTCCACAAATCGCCTCCATATGGCAAGGAGGAACATGCACCAAAGCAGACTTACTCTAGGGTTTTCTACGATAGTGACGGGGCGATCGCTTCTCCAACTTGCGGCAGTTCTCTTATCCACCCCAAGCTTGGGTGGTTATCGCCCCGTAGTTCCTGCTTCCTAATGTAGATTTTACGGGGTTTTCGGGATTCTGACCTTGGTTGCTTCAGATAGTTTTTGGGGTGGCTCGGCGTGGATTAGCCTTAGTCTGGTGAGTATATATCACTAAATAACACGGTGTATGAGTCGATGGATCCTCGGCAAAATCTGAATGAATGTTACTTAACTTAACGAAGTGCGAGTGCGACAGCGATGATGCAGCAAGCTTTGATCAAGAGGCTGCGGCCGGCTCAGCTGGAACGGTGATACTTTCTTGAGCCCCAGTGCCATTGAGCTTGCGTGAGGGGCGGTATTGTTCTAGCCCCGTGCAGGGGCAGGGGCCGTTATAGATCTTTGGAGGCAGTGTCTTTCGGGGTTACAAAGCGATTGGCGACAGTTTCCGGTTGGATGGCTGAGAGAATGACGTGCCCAAAATCCATAACGATGACCGCCCTTGTGCGGCGACCGTAGGTGGCATCGACCAATTGCCCTCGTTCTCGGGCGTCTGTAATTAAGCGTTTAATGGGAGCAGATTCGGGGCTAACAATTGCCACAACTCGATTGGCAGAGACAATATTGCCAAATCCGATATTAATGAGCCGAATATCCATAGGGTTAGGTAGCTTGCTAGCCGATAGAGCAGAACGAGGCACATGGGGGTGCATGAGCAGCCGGTGGGTAATGGTTTCCGCCTGCAGTGCGGACAGGGTCAGATGCCATGTTCCTGGAGCTGCTACGGTGCGATCGCACATCTTGGGTGGGTTGAGCGGCCAAGGAACGAGCCGATGGCTGATGATCACAGTACGAGGCGATCGCCCCTGGGTAGCATGGGTCAACTGAGCCTGATCACGGGCGTGGCTGATGAGCCGTCGAATGGGAGCCGAGTCCGCATCCACGATGGCGATCAGTTGTCCTGCTGCCATTGTGTTATCAAACCCCAGGTTGATCAATTGTCCAGTCATAACAAAAACACGTTTTGGCCCGGTGGTTAGGGAATGGTGCTAAAGACAATGGGTTGGCTGCTCTACGCCTACAGCTATGCCCAATGGGTTGGCTGCTTGGCTAGGGTAGGTAGTGATAGTGGTTGTGGTAGAAAAGATCTAAGAGATAGGCCGCTTTAAGCTAAGCGAGCCTTCAATATAATCACATCCTACGGGTTAAGAGGAATTTAGAATCCTAGAAAATAAGAAAAATCAAGGATTCTCTGAGAAAATCAAGGATTCTATAAGCTTGTTGGAAAGTTTAGCGGTTGTGGTGCTTGGATGCACAGGGGCAACGATAGACTTAGTAAGACGGGGCGCAGCGCTGTTGTCCTGTGGATCTTTGACGCAATAGCAGGCGTTTAGGTAAATAGCCCTTTTAGGACAGCAGAGGGTTGGCTTCGGAACTGGTGCCCGCCAGTGCTTCCCCGATTGGGGAGGCCTCAGGTGATGGATAGAACTGACGAGGGATGGGACTGTGCAACCCGTAGATTTGACGACATTAGCGGCGGTCTGTGCTGAGTTGCGAGATGGCTGGCTGCCGGCGCGCCTAGAGCAGGTCTATCAACGCGATCGCCACATGGTTTCCCTAGCCCTGCGCACCCTGGAGGGACGGAGTTGGCTGAATATTTGCTGGCATCCGCAGGCGGCCCACCTTTGTCTAGGTGGCCCACCGCCGCGTACGCCGGATACCTTCACCTTCAGTCAGCAGCTTAAGCATCAGTTGGGTGGCTTGGCGCTGGTTGCGGTTGACCTGATTCATCCATGGGAGCGGGTGGTGGATTTTCAGTTTGCCCAGCGTCCGGGGGAGTCGCCCCTGTGGCATCTCTATGTGGAGATTATGGGCAAGTATAGCAATGCCATTTTGACCCATGCCGATCAAACCATTGTCACCGCTGCGCATCAGGTGAGTCGGCAGCAGTCCAGCGTGCGTCCGATTCAAACCGGGCAACCCTACGAGATGCCACCTCGCATGTTGGAAGACTCGCCATCGCTGCAGGAATCTCTAGACGACTGGCGCGATCGCCTTTGTTTAATTCCAGGCACCCTCAAGCGCAATCTGATGAAGGTCTACTGTGGGCTGAGTTCTAATCTCGTGGTGTCGATGTTGGAGATGGCGGATCTTGCCGTAGACTGCACCACGAACGACCTGGCGTCTACCGATTGGCAGCGGCTGTATGAGCGATGGCAGGAATGGCTACAGGCCTTGCACCAAGAACGGTTTAAGCCGGGATGGCGATCGCAGGGCTACACGGTGATGGGTTGGGGGGTGGTGCAACCTGCTAGTAGCGTGCAGGCGTTGCTCGATCAGTACTACACCGACCAGCGTAACCAACAAATCTTTGACCAACTGCGCCATCAGATCTCCCAGCGGATCATCACGCTACAGAAAAAGCTCAACCATAAAGTGCAGGATTTTCAGAGTCGTCTCCTGCTGTCGGAGGAGTCCGATCGCTATCGCCAATGGGCGGATCTGCTGATGGCCTATGGCCATGAATGGCAACCAGGCATGACCCAGATCCTCCTGCCTGATTTTGAAACCCATGAACCGATCGCCATTCCCCTCAGCCCTCAGAAAACGGGGGTGCAAAATGCCCAATTGCTCTACAAACGCCATCAAAAATTGAAGCGATCGCGGGATGCGATCGCCCCCTTGCTGGCCGAGGCACAGGGCGACGTGGCCTACCTGGATCAACTGGACGTAGCGATCGCTCAGTTAGATGCCTACCGGGAGCCTACGGATCTCAGTGCCCTGGAAGACATTTATGAAGAACTGAGTCAGCAAGGCTACATCAAAGATCCTCGCCGTCGTGATCGCGCTGCCGTTGCCCCCGA
>DATNRH010001095.1 GCA_036703605.1 Candidatus Obscuribacterales bacterium
CATGGCAGTCAAGCTCTCTCAACTAGGAGCCTTGGGCGTGCTCAATCTAGAAGGCATCCAAACTCGCTACGACGATCCCAACCCCATCCTCGATCGCATCACCTCGGTGGGCAAGGACGAGTTTGTGCCCCTCATGCAAGAGCTCTATGCAGAACCCATCAAGCCAGACCTGATCAAACGACGCATTCAAGAAATTAAGTCCCAGGGAGGGATTGCTGCGGTTAGTATTACCCCAGTAGGTGCCACTCGATTTGGGGCTGCCATTGCCGAAGCTGGCGCAGATCTTGTGTTTATCCAAGCGACCGTGGTGTCTACAGCTCACCTATCGCCTGAAACCGTAACGCCTCTGGATCTAGCTGACTTCTGCCGCGAGATGCCCATGCCCGTGGTGCTGGGTAACTGCGTGACCTATGACGTAACGCTCAACCTAATGAAAGCGGGTGCGGCGGGTGTATTGGTGGGTATCGGTCCCGGTGCTGCCTGCACATCTCGCGGTGTCTTGGGTGTGGGGGTTCCCCAAGCAACAGCCGTGGCTGACTGTACAGCAGCTCGGGATGATTATTTCCAGGAAACGGGGCGCTATGTGCCGGTGATTGCTGATGGTGGTTTGGTGACTGGCGGTGATATCTGTAAATGTATTGCCTGCGGTGCCGATGCTGTGATGATTGGCTCTCCCTTTGCTCGGGCCCAGGAAGCACCCGGTCGGGGTTTCCACTGGGGGATGGCAACTCCTAGCCCGGTTCTACCGCGCGGCACTCGCATTCGCGTTGGCACAACCGGCACTCTGGAACAAATCCTGCGGGGCCCTGCTCAGCTAGATGATGGTACCCACAACTTCCTAGGGGCTCTGCAAACCAGCATGGGCACCTTGGGCGCGAAGAACATTCGCGAAATGCAGCAGGTGGAAGTGATCGTGGCACCCTCACTGCTGACGGAAGGGAAGGTATACCAAAAGGCACAACAGCTTGGCATGGGTAAGTAGCGTTTAAGCTTAGGGGATAACTAAGTCTAGCTCTGACTTAGTTATCCCCTAATGAATTGTCTTCTAAGAAGAGACTGGCAGCGATCGCCCTCTCATACCCAAACTAGAGTGGCAGAAGGCGATCGCTCAACACAACTCTAGCCACCATGAAATAAATAAACACACCGAGAACATCCACAAGGGTGGTGATGAACGGAGCCGACATCAGCGCCGGATCCCGCTTGAGAAAATTGAACAGAAAAGGCAGAGCTGCTCCAGCAAAGGAAGCCAGCATAGATATGGCAATGAGGCTGACACCCACGACAATCGCTACACCCAAGTCACCCTGTAAGACATAAGCCCAGATGATGGTAATAACCGCCAGCATCCCGCCTAGCATAGAGCCGGCTGCTAATTCTCGTGAAATAACCCGTAGCCCCGATCGCAACGAAATCTCTTCCGTACTCAAACCACGAATCACCACTGTAGATGACTGGGCTCCGATATTGCCGCCTGCACCAATAAGCAACGGGATAAAGAAAGACAACGCTACCACTGATTTCAAGACATTTTCTTGCGTGTGCATGATGGTACCCGTGAAGGTATTAGCAACGAGCAAAATCAGCAGCCAAACTACCCGCTGCCGGGCGATGGTAAACAAGTTTGTTTGAAAATAACTTTCCTTACCTGTTTGCAATCCACCCAGGGTATAAATATCTTCCGTGGTTTCTTCTTCAAGAACATCTAACACATCATCAACAGTGATGATGCCCACAAGACGCTGCTCTCGATCGACCACCGGTAAAGCCGTCAGGTCGTATCGCTGAATGACCCGCGCCACTTCCTCTTGGTCGGTATCTGTACTTACCGAGATCATTTCAGGCTTCATAATGTCGCCAATCACTTGGTCGGGCTGAGCTAGAACCAACTCCCGCAGGGAAAGCACCCCTTTGAGGTGACGGCTGACATCAATAACATAGAGGTAATAAATGGTCTCGCTGATCGAGGCAAAGTTGCGCACCTGTTGAATCGTCTCGGCGGCAGTGGTGGCTTCCCGGATGGCCACATAGCGAGGGGTCATCATCCGTCCCGCTGTCTCAGGCGGATAGCCCAACAGTAGTGATGTGATCTGGCGTTCTTCAGGACTAAGCTGTTCAATCAGGATGCGCACCAGTTTGGCCGGTAATTCATCCATCAGCCGCACGCGATCGTCGGGCGACATACGACCAAAAATATCCACGACCTCTTGGCGCTTGAAGGTTTCTAGCAGAGCCTGCTGAGTATTGGGTTCCAGATACTCATAGACTTCTAACGCTTCATCTTTGGAGAGCAACCGAAAAGCGATCGCCCGCATGGTTTCAGGCAGCCCATCAATGGCCTCCGCCACATCCACAGGTTCCACCGGCTTGAGCAGAAGTTTCACGCCTTCTACATTGTTTTGCTCTAGCAAGTTGTAGAGTTGTTTTTGAACCAACTGTTGAAATTCAGCCCGGGTCATGTCTTCTCTAGCTTGGTTCGTCATGGATCCTGCCTCTAAAATTCACGGAGCTCAGGCGAGAACTATCCGGGTTGATAGACTACCTAAATGATGGTACACCGCTGATCCAATGCTAGGAAGAGACTTGACAAAGCTGCTCAGCCTCGGATGTTGCACTAGCATCGATTCGGCACAGAGCGATCGCCCCTCAACATCTGTTCTAGACTAGAAACCACGATGACATGCTAGCCTATGCAGATTCTCTCAGTTACTCTGACGAATTTCAAAACTCACCAAGATCGCCACTTTGTGTTCCAGCCAGGGGTCAATACCATCTGTGGAGAAAATGGAGCGGGCAAAACTAGCATCGTGGAGGCGATCGCTTGGGTACTCTTTAATTATCGTGGGTCGTATAAAAATGAAGACTTAATTCGCAACGGTCAAAGCAGTGCCCAGGTGGCCGTAGAGTTTGTCTCCAGCCAAGATGAGCGCACCTATCAAGTTCAGCGCTGCACCACCAAGGGTTATCGCCTTTATGATCCACAGCTCGATCAAGTCCTCAACTATCGCCACATTGAAGACGAAGTTACCCCTTGGCTACGGCAACAGCTAGGCATCGCCCCTGGCATTGATCTGGGCCAGCTTTTTGCCAATACCATCGGCGTGCCCCAAGGCACCGTCACTGCTGACTTTTTGCAGCCGCCCACCCAGCGCAAGCAGATTTTTGACGCCATCCTCAAAGTCGAAGAATTTCGCTTGGTCTACAAAGAAACCAGCTCCTTAGAAAAATATGCCAAGGCTGAACTCGACCAGGTCAAGCAGGCGATCGCTCAATACAACGAAAGTCTAGAGCCTTTGCCAGAACTGCAATCACGGCAAGCAGCTTTGGTTGAAGCAATCGCCCAAGATGAAACTCACTTGGCAGCCCTAGAGCAAGAGTTGGCGCAGCTTGAACAACGCCAAGCAGCCATCCAGCAGCAGCAGCAGCAGTTGCAAACCCTTACGGCCCAAAAGCAAGCGATCGCCGCCCAGGTTGAGGCGAAACAAAGCGCTCTACAAATTCTAGAGCAAGCGATCCAGGCGGCCCAGCAGGCCGCCAACCTCTGCGCAGAAAACCGAGAGAGCTACGACCTTGTCCTGCAAGCAGAACAGAAACTCACCGACCTAGAGCAGCAGCGCAAACAACGCCAGCAACTGCAAAACCAGAGGCAAGATCTACAGCGCCAACTCACCCTAGGGCAAAACCAGCTAACTCGCTATGCCCTGCAGCTTGAGCAGCTTGACAAGGCCGAGCAAGACTGCGATCGCCTACAGCCGTTCCTCGAAACCCAGCGCCAGCTAGAGGAACAGCAGCAGCACATCGATCAACAGATCCAGGCCCTCAGCGCCCAGACGGTTGAGTTTCAAAGTTTAGAGCAGCATTTAAACCGTTTGCGGGGCCAGTGGAAGCAGGTATCCCAGGAGATCGATCGCATCCAGCCCTTTGAAGAAGCGATCGCCGCAATTCCCGACCAAGAGCGCCAGCGCGATCGCCTCCAGCAACAGTTGAGCCGGGTGGAAGCCGCTAAACAATTTGAAGCCGAGCTGCGGCATCTGGTCACCCATACCCAAGCCCAACGCCAGCCCCACCTCGATCGTATTCAGGCGGGCATCGCCCTACTGCGCCAGCTTCCGCCCGATGCCACCCTGCAAGCGGCGATCGCTAGCATCGAAGCCAATAGGGAATTGACCACCGATCTGATCACCGCCCTGCAAGGCATTCTCTCGGAGTTGGGGGAGCAGGTGTCGGCGATCGCCCTGCGGCAGCAGTTGACCCAGGTCACCCAAGCATTGGATCAGGCCTATCGTCAGCGGGCTGAGGTGGCCACCTTGGAGGAAAAGCGCCATCGCTTGGTGGATTTGAAAACCGAGGGTGAACAAACGCGATCGCACCTAGAGCAGTTGACCCAGCAGCTTGCCCAGCTCACGCCCTTGCAGACCGAGCGATCGCTGCTGGGCCAGCAGCTTACTGCCCTAGACAATCCCCGCGCCCGTCATCAGGTGCTAACCCAGGAGCTCCAGCGCCGGCCGGCCCTACTTCAGGATCAGCAGGCAGCCCAGCTCCAGCTAGCCGAGGTGGAGGATGCGATCGCCGCTTTAGATCTACAGCTGATCCCCTTTGCCCAGCTCGATAGGGATCTTGAACACCAGCAGCAGCAGCGCCAGCAGCACCAGACCGGGTATTTAGCCTATCTGCGCTACCGCAACGATGCGGATCAGGTGCCCAAACGTCAGGCTGACCTAGAGCAAGCGATCGCCGATCTTCAGCAGAGTCAAGACGCGGCTCAAGCGATTGAGCAGCAGTATCAGGCTTTAATGCAGGACTATGATGCCGAAGCCGCCGAGCACATTCGCAGCCGCTATGAGGCCGCCCGTCGTCAGAGCGATCGCCTATCGGGAAGTTTGCCCCAGCAACGACAGCGCCAAGCAGAATTAGCTGAACAGATCCAAACCCTGATGGAAGTAGCCCACAAGCGCGATCAGGCCGAGGCCGATCTCCACACCAAGGAACGGATCAAGCGCCTCGTTAGCTTTGCTCGCAAAGTTTACAAAGAAGCTGGTCCAAGGATCACAGAGCGCTATGTGCAAACGGTTTCCCAAGAAGCCGATCGCCTGTTTCGAGAACTGCTGAATCGTCCTAATGTGGCCCTGGAATGGACGCGAGACTACGACATTGTGGTGCAAGAAGGAGCCCACAATCGACGATTTATGAATCTCTCCGGCGGCGAACAAATGTGTGCAGCCTTAGCCGTGCGTCTAGCTCTGCTGCGAGTATTTGCGGAAATTGACATCGCTTTCTTTGATGAACCGACCACGAATATGGATCGTCCCCGGCGTCGCCATCTGGCGGAAGCGATCGCCAACCTGAAATCGTTCCAACAACTGTTTGTGATTAGTCACGATGACACCTTCGAGCAGGTCACCGAAAATGTCATCTTCGTAGAACGCCTCACCTAGGTGCCGTCCCTGTCCCGTTACCCCACCGACCCCCATGCCGCTCCAGCTCTCCCAAAGTGCGCTGACTGTCCTCAGTCTCTGCCAACGAAAATTTCAGCATATCTACTGGGATCAGCTCAGTGGACTGATGCCCATGGAACAGCGATCGCACCTTGAGTGGGGCAGCCGCTTCCACCACCTCATGCAGCAACGGGATCTGGGGCTACCGCTCCATGCCAGCCCCGCCGATGACGCCTCCTTCTATCGCTGCATGGAAGCCTTGGTGCACCACGTTCCCCAGATCTTTGACCCCAGCGCTTGGCGCGATCGCCTCAGCGAACATCGGCGCACCCTGCGTCTGGGCGATGCCGTCTTCACCGTCGTGTATGACCTGCTGCTGCTAGGTGACAACCAAGCTCAGATTATTGACTGGAAAACCTACCCCCGTCCCCAACAGTCCCACTGGCTCTCCCAGCATTGGCAAACCCGCCTCTATCCCTTCGTCCTGACTGAAACCAGTGACTACAGTCCCGACCATATCAGCATGACCTACTGGTTTGTGCAGCCCTATTTGGCGGAACCTATCCCCCAATCCATCACCTTCCCCTACAGCACAGCCCAACATCAGCAAACTCGCCAAAGCCTAACCAAGTTGGTGGAACACCTGACGGCTAGCTTAGCGGCCTACCAAGATGGACAACCCCTGCCCCAACTACCCGAGGGCTCCCCTGCCTGTGAAGACTGCCCCTTTGCCCTTCGCTGCCAGCGCGGTGCCTACGCCATCGATACGCCCGCACTGCCCCCGCTGACCGATATTGCCGAAGTTGTTCTTTAACCGTCTCCCTGAACGAGGCATTGAGACTTCCTACCTCGCGTTTTACAATGGAAAAGAACTGATTAAAATTTGTAACTAAATTCGCTCGACCAAGCGACGGCGGTTGCTGAGGAGAACAACACGATGAATCCAGCCGATATTAACTGTGCAGAAGCCTGCGTACATGGGTGCATCCTAGGCGATCAATGCCCCAATTTAGAGTATCGGGCCCAAGCCTCCCAATTTATTGCCAGTACATCCCTCGATGATATGCTGGCGATCGCCGAAGAAGCGGTGCGCAAAAAAACCTTGGAGCGAGCGTCAGAAGCACCCCAGTGGGTCTTCCCAGAGGATGGCATTTAGGGGCTCAAGGGGCTCACACTTGAACCTAGCGTTGAACTAGGTTGGTAGGGTGGTTCTGGAGAGGATACGCCTAGCCATCGGGAAACTGCCAGCAATTCAGCCACTCGATGTGACGACTGCCGCAGGTGCAGGCCTCTGGCCCCGAAGCCACCCATTCTCGGTCACACTGGCGGCAGTGGCAAAGCACATTGTTGCGACTGGCCTCAGCAAGACGCGATCGCCATGCCCGACGATCGTCTTCACTCAGATAATGGGTGTCCTCGACCATGCTTCTCTACACCAACATGCGATCGAGGGCATCAATGTCGGGAATGCAGAGTACATCGCGATCGCGCTTGATTAACTCTTTTCTCTCCAGCTTGTTGAGCACGCGGGTGACCGTTTCGCGGGCCAGGCCGCTCAGGCTACTCAGCTCACGATGGGGCAGGTTGGGAATTTCCGTTCCCTGCTCGCTGACCGTCCCTTGTCCATCGGCTAAAAATAGTAAGATATCGGCTACCCGCGCGACGCTATCCGCCTCTCGCAGCCTCAGCCG
>DATNRH010001096.1 GCA_036703605.1 Candidatus Obscuribacterales bacterium
AGTAGCTCAGGCTAGCTTCTAGCCCAACACCACCGTCGTCATTACACGCCACTAGAGTGCAGACCCCATTCACGTTGCTGTAGAGTGCAAGGCGGGCGTCAAAGGTAGACTGTCCAGTGGACCAGGTCAGGACACCGGGAAGGGCTGTCCACCTAAAGGTGATGGCAGAGTCCCCTGCACTGCCACACCCCCCTGAAGGCACCGTAGACGGAACATCACTAGCAGACCTTGCCACAAACGGGTTGGCAGCGTTAAGTTGCAGGTTTCCAGTGATTGGCAGTGCCTCGGGAAACAGCGCCTCACACGATTGGGCATATATTGCTGGGATGGTGAAACCAATCAAAATTGTCAAAGTATAAAAACAAGAATATGGCATATGGAAGTAAGATGATGACAATTTTGGTTTGGGTTGTCTGGAGTTAGAGCGAGGCCAGTTGGGCATATGATCTGCGCCTCGTCAAGTTCATTGCAGTTCATTTCCCATTCAAATCTCAACCCAATGCCCACAATATGGTTTCTTACTATTTTGGTTTATTCCATGGTGTTGGTTCCCTCTGCTAGCCAGTGGATTGTCCAAGACCAAGGATGGACGACCGCCGGTTGCGGTGCCTGCCAAACTGCCCCAGGTACGTGTTTTTTGTCCTGACGTAGCAGTTTGCAGTCAATCACCTGGATCAGTAGCTTCAAGAAACTTGCCTTCTCAATCGTCATTGTCATTTGATATTGACCCCAGTTCCTCTTTTGTACCTGGCACAGTGACACAGAGCCTTACGTCCGATTCCACTGTGGTTGATACGATTGACACTACTACCGCCATGCTGATAGCCGTGGTCATAGTTGTGGTACTCTGCCTTGTCCTGCTACTTGCCACTCTCCTGTTGTGTCGACAAAGGAGACCAGCAGCCAAGGCTGCCAAGACTACCAAGACTACCAAGACTAACAAAGCAACCAAGGCAACCAAGACTACCAACACTACCAAGGCAACCAAGGCAACCAAGAACCCCACAGCAAAACACACTCCGTGGACGTCCACCTCGAGTGACTCAGTAGAAGGCATTCCAGTATTCGCCGCCGTGCTAGGCTCGGCTAGCTCCAGCGAGGCCACACTCGACTCTCTATCTTCAACATTGTCCGATTCTGGACCAATTGAAATCGACCAAGCGTTACTTGAGCAGCTGTTTAACACATTTGCCGACCAATGCACTGCCTTGCTGCAGCCCTTGCTCAGGGACTTCCCGATGGCGGAGGACCTGCTCGAACTGCCCACCCAAGCCCTGGAGAGCAATGTCCAGGCCATTCAAGGCGACCCCAAGCTACACCAGCTCCTTGAGGAAGTATCCGACCAGTATGTGGGATTGCGACAGATTAGCGACTTC
>DATNRH010001097.1 GCA_036703605.1 Candidatus Obscuribacterales bacterium
GTATTGCGTTGGTGGCTGAGGACTGCCCGCAGCGGCGAGGAAATATCACCGGGAGACAAGCCGCCGGTCGCCACTTGGTAGAGCAAGGGTTGGAACAGGTGGAAGTTACGTTTGTCGATCAACGTGACCTCAACAGATGCATGGTTGAGTTCCTGAGCAGCATACAGGCCGCCAAATCCACCGCCGATGATGACAACTTTATGGGGCGATCGCTGAGGTTGTGACATGGAAGAAAAGGGGTAGGAGATTAGGAATACAGGCAGGTAGACAACAGGCAATGGGGAGATGACTGCAGGCAGAGCTAAGGCCTACAGACCTTAATCTTGTCCCATTCTGCCCAAGGCTGTCGTATTCGTAAACACGAGGGGCGATCGCGTCCTAGGCAGGGATCAGATTAGCAAACAATTTTAGTCTGTTTCAATATAAGTCAGAAAAAGAGAGGGTCGCGATCGCCCTATCTTCTACGAATCTTCAAAGATGATGCTGGAATTTCTTCAAAACTTAATGGGATCATGACCGGAACCCCCTACCTGAATTTTGGTAGAAACTACTATAATAAAATCACAGACATGGTCGAACACTACGATGGTCTCTCTCATTCCCCAACCCCAGGATTATGGACTGCTGACCGATCTCTACCAGCTCACCATGGCAGCCTGCTATGTGGGCGAGGATCTGGATCAGCGCCCCGCTAGTTTTGAACTCTTTGTGCGCCGCTTGCCTGACGGCTTCAGCTACCTGGTCGCCATGGGGCTAGAGCAAGCCCTCGACTACCTCACCCAGTTTTCCTTTGGCCCCGATCAGATTGCAGCGCTGCAGGCCAGTGGAATCTTTGCCCATGTCCCCGATCGCTTCTGGCAGGTGCTAGAGTCAGCCCGGTTTAGTGGCTCGGTGTGGGCTGTCCCCGAAGGCACCGTGGTGTTTGCCAATGAACCGCTGTTGCGCATTGAAGCGCCTCTCTGGCAAGCCCAGGTGGTGGAAACCTATCTCTTAAACACCCTCAATTATCAAACCCTGGTGGCCACACGCAGCGCTCGCTTGCGGGATGTGGCGGGCCCCGATGCTACCCTGCTGGAGTTTGGTACCCGGCGGGCGTTCAGTCCCCAAGCGTCGCTCTGGGCGGCCAGGGCGGCGATCGCTGGCGGTCTCAATGCTACCTCCAATGTCCTCGCCGCCCTACAGCTCGGACAAAAACCTGCAGGCACCATGGCCCATGCCTTGGTGATGGCGTTAACCGCGATCGCCCAGGATGAAGACGTGGCCTTTGACACCATGCTGCGCTATTTTCCCAACACAGCTCTGTTGATTGATACCTACGATGCGATCGCTGCGGCCCAACGGTTGAGCGATCGCGTCTCAGCCGGCACCCTGCAGGTGCAAGGGGTGCGTCTCGACTCCGGCGATCTAGTTTCCCAGTCTCAGCAGGTGCGATCGCTACTGCCCCATGCCACCATCGTGGCCAGCGGCGACTTGGATGAATACGAAATTGCCCGCCTGCTTGCCGAGGGTGCCCAGATCGATGCCTATGGATTGGGCACCAAACTGGTGACCGGCACACCGGTCAATGGCGTCTACAAACTGGTGGACATCGACGGCATTCCCACCATGAAAAACTCGACGAGCAAGGCCACCTATCCCGGTCGCAAGCAAGTTTTCCGCACCTACGAGCAAGACTGCTGGGTTCACGATCGCCTAGCCCTGATGGACGAAGAAGCCCAACCGGGAGAAGTGCCCCTACTGCAGTTGGTCATGGACAAGGGCGATCGCCGCTTAGATGCCGAACCCCTAGACGCGATCGCCGCCCGCACCGCCGCTGCTGTCCAGGCTCTTCCACCCAACTTGCGCGACCTCGACCATCCCATCGTCACCTCCCCCATCCTGTCCACCGCCTTGAAAACGCTCACCCAAGATACCCAAGACCGAGCGCGTCAGGTCTATACTGATCAAAATTCTAGCGTTGCCGATTGAGACCATACCCCCTAGACGAACGACCGCCCCACCCGTTTCCTTCAGGTTCCTTCTAGACAGCCACCTCATGAAACGGGTTTATGGATAACCCGCCACTCCCAAAGCGGCACGACACCCCAAGATAGTGTCCAACCCACGTCAGATTATTCGTCGTTTGCTAACCTCGATCCCCCTGATCTATCCCTCTGCCCTATGCTGAACATTGCTTTGTTTGGAACCAGCGCCGATCCCCCCACCACTGCCCACCAGCAAATTCTCACCTGGCTCTCCCATCGTTTTGACTGGGTAGCCGTTTGGGCCTCCGACAATCCCTTTAAGTCACACCAAACTCTGCTCCAACATCGAGGGGCAATGTTAAGATTGCTGATTGCCGATATCTATCCCCCTCGGCACAATATTGGCTACCATCCCGACCTCAGCAGTCCCCGCGCACTGATCACCGTTGAACGGGCCAAAGAACGCTGGCCCCAAGCCCACTTCACGCTGATTATTGGCTCCGATTTGGTAGATCAACTGCCGCGCTGGTACCAAGTAGACGAGCTCCTGCACCAGATTGATCTGCTCGTGGTGCCCCGGCCTGGGTATCCTCTAGAAGACGGGAACTTAGATCAGCTGCGGCAGATGGGAGCTACGGTGGCGATCGCTGACCTCACCGGTCTAGCAGTTTCGTCCACGGCCTACCGCAAAGCCGGAGATACGGCTATTCTCACGCCTCCCATTGAGGACTATATCCATCGGGAGCAGTTGTACGCATGTCAGAACGGAGCCAACGAAAGCCTACCGACCTGGTAAGCCCACTTGCCGAGTTTAAGGTGGGAGTTGATAGCGTCATCTTTTCGGTAGACAGTGACCAAAATCGCCTCCTAGTGCTCTTGGTTATGCGCCAAGATGCGCCTTTTTCCGGCGAATGGAGCCTACCTGGCACCTTAGTCCGTCAAGGAGAATCCCTAGAAGGCTCAGCCTATCGAGTGCTCTCCGAAAAAATCCGCGTCGAAAACCTTTACCTCGAACAGCTCTATACCTTCGGCGGCCCCGACCGCGATCCCAGGGAAGCCGAAACCAGCTATGGCGTACGCTACCTATCCGTTAGTTACTTTGCTCTTGTGCGGTTTGCCGAAGCCGAATTAATTGCCGATGGCGTCAATGGCATTGCCTGGTACCCCCTAGGGCAAGTTCCCAGATTGGCATTTGACCACCAGCAAATCCTCGACTATGGCTACCGCCGCCTGCGCAATAAGTTGGAATACAGCCCCATTGCCTTTGACGTTTTACCCGAAATGTTTACCCTCAATGATCTGTACCAGCTCTATACCACCGTCTTGGGTGACCATTTTGCTGACTATTCCAACTTCCGCACTCGCATCCTCAAACTAGGCATCCTCAGCGATACAGGCATTAAAACCTCCCGTGGAGCCGGGCGTCCCGCCAGCCTCTATCGATTTGATGCCGAAGCCTTTGCACCGCTGAAGGATAAACCCCTCGTCTTTGTCTAGCCGCCATTCACCCTGTCTAGCCAGCCTCCCCAAACTAGTAGCTACCCCCCATTGAGATGGTTCGGGATACCAGCATGACGGGCCGGTCAACCCGTAAGGACTCTATAAGCCTGCATCCTCTCTCCTCCCTCTACCCCTATGACTCCTCCCACCCTCTCCCTGGCGATCGCTCAACTGAATCCGACCATTGGTGACCTTGCGGGCAATGCTCAGCAGATTTTGACCGCCGCCCAAACGGCTGCGGCCCAGGGGGTGCGGTTACTGCTCACCCCAGAACTCTCCCTCTGTGGCTATCCCCCCCGCGACCTGCTGATGCAGCCTCGGTTCATCCAGGCCATGGCAGATACGCTGCACCAGTTAGCCCGTGACCTGCCGCCCCAGATCGCTGTCTTGGTGGGTACCATTGATCCCAATCAGCGATCGCCCCAGGGAGAGAAACCGCTGTTCAACAGCGTGGCGTTGTTAGAACAGGGTGACATTCAACAGATCTTTCACAAGCGTCTATTGCCGACCTACGATGTTTTTGACGAAGATCGATACTTTCAACCAGGGGAAGATATCAACACCTTTGCAGTGACCTTATCCGATGGCTATCGCGTGACGCTAGGAGTGACCATCTGCGAAGACCTCTGGAACGATGAGGAGTTTTGGGGCAAGCGCAGCTATCAGGTGGATCCCATTGCTGATTTAGCCAGCCATGGCGTCGATCTAGTTCTGAATCTATCGGCATCTCCCTACAGCGTCGGTAAGCAAGCGATTCGAGAGGCGATGCTACGCCATGCTGCCCTGCGTCACCAGGTACCTATTCTCTACGTCAATCAAGTCGGCGGTAATGATGATTTGATCTTCGACGGCAGTAGCGTGGCCATGAATGCTCAGGGACAGACCGTGGTGCGTGCCTTGCCCTTCCAGCCTGACCTCCAGTTTCTAGACTACGACCTAGCCCTTGGTGACGTGACCGCAGATCCAGAGGCGATCGCTCCCCAGCCCGCCAGCCATGATGGGGAAATCTGGTCAGCGCTGGTGCTGGGCGTTCAGGACTATGCTAGAAAATGCGGCTTTTCCCGAGCGGTCATCGGTCTCAGCGGCGGTATTGACTCTGCTCTGGTAGCGGCGATCGCCACCGCCGCTCTAGGAGCCGATCAGGTGCTGGGCGTCCTGATGCCCTCTCCCTACAGCTCCGACCATTCCCTTGCAGATGCCTACGCCCTGGCCAAAAACTTGGGCATCCGCACTGAAACCTTACCGATCGCTGGCTTAATGTCTGCCTATGATGACACCTTGGAGGATCTGTTTGCCGGCACCAGCTTTGGCATTGCCGAGGAAAATATCCAGTCTCGGATTCGCGGCAATTTACTGATGGCGATCGCCAACAAGTTTGGCTACCTGCTGCTGTCTACCGGCAATAAGTCAGAGCTGGCGGTAGGCTACTGCACCCTCTACGGCGATATGAATGGTGGTCTAGCGGCGATCGCTGATGTCCCCAAAACGCGGGTTTATTCCCTCTGTCGCTGGCTCAATTCTAATGACGACCCAGCGGTGCCCTGGCGGCTGCCGCAGAGCACTTCGGGAGAGATCATCCCCAATGCCATTCTCACCAAACCCCCCAGCGCCGAACTCAAACCCGACCAGAAAGATTCCGACTCCCTGCCCGACTACGACACCCTGGATGATATTCTCTGCCGACTGGTCACCCGCCACCAGTCTCCGAGCGACATTGTTGCTGCCGGCCATGACCCAGGTATTGTCAATCGCGTCATGCAGCTTGTCACCCGCGCCGAATTTAAGCGCAAGCAGGCCCCTCCCGGCTTAAAGATCACCGATCGCGCTTTTGGTACCGGTTGGCGGATGCCCATCGCTAGCCGCTGGATCGCCACGGTTCCATCTCCTAGTTCCGCCTCCTAGGTTCAGCACGCCAGAACCAACCAGCCCCAGTAGGTCATCGCCTTCCCAAGCGACTAAGCTACAATGGCCCTCATCCATCCTTTAGATTTTGTTCACCTTTGGACTTGGTGCCCCTGCGTATGACGACGGTACACCCTGCTGATGCAGCTATCCATCCCCTAATAATGACTGCATCCCCCACTATCACCCCTGATCGAGTTAAACAAACCACACGCAAAACCTATCCCAACTTTAAGGTGATTGTGTTGAATGACGACTTCAACACCTTTCAGCACGTGGCTGCCTGTTTGATGAAATACATTCCCCAAATGACCAGCGATCGCGCCTGGGAACTCACCAATCAGGTGCATTTTGAGGGGCAAGCCATTGTTTGGACGGGGCCGCAAGAACAGGCGGAACTGTACCATCAGCAACTCAGTCGCGCCGGGCTCACCATGGCTCCCTTGGAAGCCGCCTAATCCAGCCCACCTTCATACCTCATCATGGCTCAACCACCCAGCGGACGCTTGGTTTGGAATCATTCCACCCACATTCCCGGACTGATACCTATCCTAGAAACGTTACTCAAACGTCAAACCACCATCACCACCATCACACCAGCGGTAATCGGGCGATCGCGGGCCCATAGTCCTAAGCTCACGCTGCGTGTCTCCGTGCCAGTCCTGGGTGGCTTTAAGCTGATCGCCCGAAAAGGCAAGCAATTTCAAGAAGTATTTGTAATTACAACGCTGGAAAAACCAGATCTAGAAGAGGCGATCGCTGACGTGCTGACCAAGTAGCAGTCTCCAGCTCCCGCCTGGCACAGTGCAAGATTAGTCGCCCTTGAGGGTGTCTAAAGCGTCTCTAGATCGCACCCCAACAAAGCGCGCTTAAAGCAATTGTTCAATCTGCCGAAACACCCGCTCCACTTCTAGCCAGAGCGATCGATTATTGGGATCGGTTTGTAGCGCTTTTTTGAGGTAAATCCTGGCCTTATCAAGCTGCCGTTGCCTCACGAGATGTTGACCAAAGCGCTGATAGGTAATCGCCTGCCACTGCTTCACTTCCCGATCTTTCGGCAATCGCTGGGATAAGCCTTCCACCAAAGCGATGGCCCTGGGAAACCGCTGCTCTTTGAGCAGGTGCTGAAGCTGCTTGTAGCTGTGCTGCTTTAGCTTGCGATCGGTGTCCGACAGGGTGGGATCAAGACGAATCTGGGGCGCAGGGGATTTTGACGGACTAGGAGAGGGCGATCGCTCCGCTGGCCGCTTGACATGGATACGCACCTTAGGAGGCTGAGACGACGGCGTTGGAGAGGGCGTCGCACTCGGTGTAGACGTAGACCGAGACGTCTCTTCGGGCACCACATCCATTAAGTACTTATAGGCTTCGGTGATCTGGATGAACTTTTCTTCCGCTGCTTGATCGCCAGGGTTAACATCGGGGTGATATAACCGTGCCAAACGCCGGTAGGACGCCTTGATATCTTCTGCCGGTGCGCCCGTCCGTAATCCCAATAGTCGATAGCAATCCGGTAGATTCATAGAGACCAAAAATGGCAGAATGTTGAACAATTCTGCCATAAATCTAACGTGACATCGTTGATTTGATGCTCGTCGTCAAGGTAGATGAACTGCCTTAGGTCGAGGGTGGACTTTCCACAACACGATCAATCAAACCATACTCAACCGCTTCCGCTGCCGACATAAAGTAGTCGCGATCGGTATCTTTGGCGATTTGCTCAACTGTTTTTCCGGTACGAGCCGCTAGCATTTCGTTCAACTGCTGGCGCACGCGTAAAATTTCCTTCGCCTCGATTTGGATATCCGTGGCCTGCCGACGACCCACACCCCCCAAGGGTTGGTGAATCATGATCCGCGCATGGGGCAGGGCCAAGCGCTTGCCCTTGCTACCCGCCGCCAACAGAAAAGCTCCCATGGATGCAGCCAAACCAACACAAATCGTCACCACTTCAGACTTGATGTACTGCATGGTGTCGTAGATGGCCATGCCCGCCGTCACGGAACCACCGGGCGAGTTGATATACAGATAGATGGGCTTACCGGGATCATCAGAATCCAGGTAGAGCATGGCAGCAACGATGGAATTGGCCAAGCCATCGGTGACTTCTTGTCCCAGGAAAATGATCCGCTCTTGGTTGAGGCGGGTGTAAATGTCAATCCACTGGGTATATTGGCTACCGGGTAGCCGATAGGGAACTTTAGGTGTGCCGATGGGCATAGTGAGTACTCTCTACAGATTGAAAACGATAGGAGAACGGGGGAGCAGCCGCCATGCCGGCAGCTTCAGGACTCTAGCAAGCCCTTAGGTGAGCGACGCCACGGGCGCAGTGGGTAATTCCTTAGAACTCGCCAACACGCGATCGATTAAGCCATACTCCAAGGCTTCTTGGGGAGTCAGGTAGAACATTCGATCCGTATCTTTGGCAATTTGCTCCACCGTTTTGCCGGTGTTTTTTGCCATAATTTCCAGGGTCGTTTGCTTGTTGGTCAGCACTTCCTTGGCCCGAATCTGAATATCGGTGGCCTGCCCTTGAGCACCACTGCGAGTTTGGTTCAGCACAATGGTGGCATGGGGTAAGCTAGCACGGAAGCCCTTCGTACCCGCTGACAAAATCATGGCCGCAGTTCCCATAGCCTGCCCAATGCAGATGGTATGAACCGCTGGCTTAATGTAGTCAATCGTGTCACAGATAGCAAAGGCTTCGGTTTCAAACCCAATTGCATCTCCGCCGTACCAAGAGGTTCCGGTCGAGTTGATGTAGAAATAAATCGGTTTGTCCGGATCATCAAACTGCAGGTAGAGCAACTGAGCAATAATCAACTCAGTTACGTCAATACCAACCTGTTGTTTCACCTCATCAGAGGAATACAGGGGTAACCCCAAGTACACAATACGCTCTTTCAACAAGAGCGACGGTAGGTCTGGAGGGGGTGTGCGATAGTAAGCATCACCACCATATGTAGACTGAACCGCCTGGATAGGTGAATTCATATAACGTCTTGCCTATCAGTTGCCTCAACAATTGGGTGCAGTGTTACACCTTTAACATAGTAAACATAGTAACGTGCCCTCGCTAGCAATGGTGGTGGCTGATCCCCTAGATTCATACCGGATACCTGACGGGATTCCCGAACCTCTCAACGTCGTCTTGGTTGTTGGACTGGAAGCGATCGCCCCTTGCAGGGCCCCAAATCACCCAATGATCCGAAACCCTTACTACTCACCGTGAAGGGATTGAATAGGATCGATCTGCATATGTTTCGATCAACTGCGCTCAGAATTTAAGGAGCTTAACTATGCGAGTGGGATTACAAGCTGCTCTCAATGATGTCAATCTCGATGCTCATCAGCCCAGCAGCCAGCGACAACTGGCCGTCTCAATTTCGGCGATCGCTGAGTCGCTCAACCGCCATGCTCCCTTAAATCTTTGCCTGATTTTGGATCACAGCGGCTCCATGAATGGTAAACCGCTCGATATCGTCAAGCAGGCCGCCAACCGCATTGTGGAACAGCTTTCACCGGGCGATCGCCTCTCCATTGTGGCGTTTGATCACAAGGCTAAGGTCTTATTGTCCAATCAACACATTGAGAACCCTGCCGAGGTCAAGGTGAAGCTCAGTCAACTGCGGGCCAGTGGCGGCACAGCCATTGATGAAGGCATGAAGCTGGGCATTGAAGAGCTAGCCAAGGGCAAGCAGGACACCATTTCCCAAGCTTTCTTACTCACCGACGGGGAAAATGAGCATGGCGATAACGATCGCTGCCTCAAGCTAGCGGAGCTAGCCGCTACCTACAACATGACCCTCAGCACCCTGGGGTTTGGCGATCATTGGAACCAAGATGTCCTCGAACAGATTTCGGACGCAGCCGGTGGCACCCTGTCCTACATTCAAACCCCCGACCAGGCCGTGAGTGAGTTTGACCGGCTCTTCAGCCGCGCCCAGTCCGTAGGACTCACCAATGCCTATCTCACCCTCACCCTGGGCTCCCACATCCGTCTCGCCGATCTAAAACCCATTGCCCAAGTGTCGCCCGACACGGTTGAACTAGCGATTATCCAAGAAGGGGATCAATATTTAGCACGCCTAGGAGACCTGATGGTAGATGCACCTCGGGTAGTGCTAGTGAATCTCTATGCTGGACAGTTGCCTCCTGGCTCCCAGCAAATCGCCGGGCTGCAGGTGCGCTACGATGACCCCAACAGCGGCAAGGAACGACTCTTCTCTGAGGCCATTCCCGTGGTTGCCAATGTGCTGGAAGCTTTCCAACCCCAGGTGAATCCTCAAGTCCAGCAGCATGTCTTAGCCCTGGCCAAATACCGCCAGACGCAAATTGCTGAACAAAAGTTGAAGGATGGCGATCGCACCGGTGCTGCCACCATGCTCCAGTCGGCCGCTAAGACCGCACTACAAATGGGCGATGAAGGCGCTGCCACCGTCTTGCAAGACAACGCCACGCGCCTCCAGTCGGGGGAAGAACTCAGCGAGAGCGATCGCAAGAAAACCCGCATGGTCTCCAAAACGATGTTGCAGTAGTCCCAGCGCTAGGAAGCTTCTATCAGCCTGCAGTACAAATCAGCCTGAAATACAGATCAGTTGAGCGCTGGGCCATTCCAGAACTCAACTGATCTACACCATCTAGAACGACTGATCGCTGATCGAGACAGGACGAAAGGCTTGACGGACATCGGGCTGCTGCAAGATGTAAACAATGCTGCCGGCGATCGCAAGATTGAACACCAGCAACAGCAGGGTAGGGAGAACCGTGAGACCCGCTGTCCCTGCGCTGAAGATCGAGCCGAGCAACTGGAAGGCATTCAGCCCAATGCAAACCCAGTGAAAGATGATGGTGCCCATACGCCCCCAGCCCTTGAGGCGAAAGAGCCCCACGCTCATAACGACGCAGATGACCGCAAACACCAACGAGATTAAGCCCAGCCCCAGAAATAAGGGGCCCATCAAATCCAAGATCTCTGGCGGCAGGGCTTGCATCTCAGGTTCTTGGAGCATCATTTGCCGACCGTCTTCGGAGGCAAAGAGGGTTTGCACCAACAGGAAGATCAGTGCAAATAAGGCGTAAAACACACCCGCTACAATCAGCCAAATCGCGATGGCCGTAACACTACCAGGACGTTGATTTGCGGTCATGATTCCTTGACCTGTGGATAGAACAGCGATCGCTCTCCAGAGGAGATACCCCGAATTTCATACCTAGGCGGCTTGCACTACTGTCTTTAAAGGTTGCCAGGTGAAGGTGCGATCGCCTCCCATCTCAATCACCACCTTTAACTTGGGTTCTAGAGTCGGCAAGTTCGCCAAAAACTCTAGCTCTTGACGCGAAAGCACATGCCCCTCCAACAACCACAGCACTAATCCCTTCGACTTGGCAGGTAACTGCTCAAGCTGATAGCGAGCGATCGGCGGAATATAGTAGGTGTACCCAACCGCTGCATCGCTGTCCACACACTTTTTACCCAAATGGGCCGGACGCACCCCATGGACATCCAGTAAGTAGGACGACAAGTCGCCTAAGCCCCGAGCAGTCAGGTGTTCCATACCATAGCCCGCCGCTCGCAGACGCCGCTGATACCGCCCCTCTGCTCCTCCCTCCAAGGGGATGTAAAGGCCGAGAGCCCCATGCTGTTCTAAGGCTCGAATGAAAGGTTTACCCGTTGTAATTAATGCCATAAATGCTGTCTGCGGCCTCCTACATCACATTCATCCAACATGTCGGTCACGGGTTCATTGGGTTCATGGTCAGATGGGATCCAAGTTCTTCGTCTCCTTAGCCCTCGATCATCCTGAACCAATGGTGTTTCCCTCACCTCTTGCCGCTATTATAAGGGGTGGCGATCGCCCTACCGCATCTCCGCATCCAGAAAATTTGTTGCCCTTTTGTTGGAAATGGTCTAGACAAATAGATATTCATACGTCTATAATCTAAAATTGTCGCCAAGACAGCATAGAGAGTAAATAGCTAATGATTCACGACTTGGCTAAAGGCTCAGACGGGTGAAGGCAGTGATATTGTCAAACCCTCCTGTCACATGGGATAGAGCCACAGGCAAGTCTGGTTAGTGCTGCTTTCCAGGCTGTGAGGAGATACTGAGTGGATTTTTTTGATGCATCTGCTTAAGTCTCGGCGTAAGCGCTGAAGCGGATCTGAATTGCTAATCCTTCAGCCTCTGGTTTCAAAAAGACATAGAACTCTAAACTGACACCAGTTCTGTGGGGTTCTGGCTGCTTTTGCAGCCATTTAGTAAGGAGGAACGGTCAGACCCTAAACCGGAAACGGGCTAGGCTGACCACGTTTCGCCGCGTTTTTAGTTGAGCAAGGGAGACTTGTGACTGTGTCTGTTGGTATTCTCGGCACGAAAATTGGCATGACCCAAGTCTTTGATGACGAAGGTCGAGCTATCCCCGTCACGGTTGTGCAGGCTAATCCATGCACCGTAACGCAAATCAAAACCCCCGAAACGGATGGCTACTCTGCAATTCAGGTCGGATATAAGCAGGTGACGGAAAAGGCTCTGAATAAGCCTGAGCTAGGGCACCTCAAAAAATCTGGCAGTGTCCCCGTACGGCATCTCTGTGAATATCGCTTGAGCCAGGCCGGCCCCTACGAGCTAGGGCAACAGTTAGGGGTTGAGACGTTTGAAGCAGGACAACTCGTTGACGTCGTAGGCACTAGTATTGGTCGCGGATTTGCCGGGTACCAAAAACGCCACAACTTCAGACGAGGGCCCATGGCTCACGGTTCGAAGAACCACCGAGCACCTGGTTCCACTGGAGCTGGCACCACCCCCGGACGCGTCTATCCGGGTAAGCGCATGGCAGGTCGCCTAGGCGGGGCGCAAGTCACCATTCGGAAACTCACCGTCGTCCGGATTGATGCTGACCAAAACCTGCTGCTGATCAAGGGTGCTGTTCCCGGCAAGCCCGGCAGTCTTTTAAATATTAAGCCCGCCACGATTGTCGGACAGGCTTAAGAGCTAACCCCGGTACAACAGCTCAGCAAAACAACGACGTGGCATTGGAAGGTACATGAGGCAGAGGAAATGGTTAGCTGCATAATTCGAGATTGGCAAGGGCAAGAAGCAGGTGAAACATCGTTAAGCTTGCGCGTAGCAAAAGAAGCGTCATCGGCGCACGTGGTTCACCGAGCCCTCGTCCGTCAGATGAACAATGCGCGTCAAGGCACCGCATCATCCAAAACCCGAGCCGAAGTGCGTGGGGGTGGTCGGAAACCTTGGCGTCAGAAAGGTACAGGGCGCGCCCGAGCTGGTTCTAACCGATCCCCGCTTTGGAAAGGGGGCGGTGTCATCTTTGGCCCCAAGCCCAGAGATTATTCCACCAAAATGAACAAAAAGGAACGCCGCTTAGCTCTGTGCACAGCGTTCCAAAGCCGGGTAGACAGCATGGTTGTAGTGCAAGACTTTGCCGAGCAACTGGCTCGTCCCAAAACCAAGGACATGATTCAAGCTCTATCCCGTTGGGGCGTGCAGGAATCTGACAAGGTTTTGCTCATTACCGGCGAAAAGAATGAGATGGTCTATCTATCAGCTC
>DATNRH010001098.1 GCA_036703605.1 Candidatus Obscuribacterales bacterium
GTTGTGCCGATGGTTAGCTACACTCGCTACAGGGTAGAGCCTACATTTATGATTGTGGGCGAAGCCGTTGCATTTAGTTTTAGGATCAGGTTATAGTGGTCTGGCAATGATGGTTGCATTTGTCTCGCTCAGCAACGCCCAAGAAAGCTGAGGAGTAGCCGAAAGGCCATGCGGGCAACTCGCTGTGAAGCGACACGTGTACGCAACCCGTTAGGCGATACTAGCGGGCACTTGGAAACGCTCTGGATAGGCAAGGCTGGTTTGAGTCCATAAGCCCTTTAACCTAAGAGCGCTTCGCAAGTGACTACACCGATAAGGACTCTTAGCCACATACCGTCAAACGTCTGCTGGTTCCCCACCAAGCGTGGTTGAGAGTTCTTTTCAGTGTTGTTAAAGAGCGATAAGCAATACAGGAGCTAGGATAGACCGCGCCTAGCAACAACACTACCTACTCCCCGCTGGCATATCGGATATATGCCCTCTCCCTTGGCCCTCTTCGTGAGGGCATTTTTTATGGCCTGTTCACTCTTATGCCTTTCAGTTATACTAAACGCATCAAAACTGCAAGGTTTGTTATAACCGTGAGACTAAACAGAGGCCACCACATTGAGTAACGTAACGTCTAGCAGCTACCCGGTCATTACCGTCACCAAGTCGGGCGATCAATACCTTGTGGTGCAGAATGGCCAGCTCAAGAAGCTAACACAGGCAGGGCTTGCGGCGTTCATTGATGGCCTAGCGCCTGACACCCTGCTAGAGTTAAGCGATACCCCGGCGTCATACGTAGGCCAGCAGGGAAAGGCGCTTGTCGTTGGCCCTGGTGAGCAGGAAATGATCTTTGAGGCTGCTACGTCAGGCAACTTCCTTGCGCTCTCCGACACCCCCGGCGCTTATGGCGGGCAGGCCACTAACTTTGCAGTGGTCAAGGCTGATGAGACTGGCCTTGAGTTCATTGAAAGCAAGTTTATTAATCAGTCTGATACGCCTCTTAGCTATACAGGGCAGGGCGGACAAGTTGTCACAGTAAACACTGCTGGGAACGCATTGATCTTTGCAGATCCTGC